>CALZJY010000330.1 GCA_945787925.1 uncultured Anaerosporobacter sp.
GGTACTTCGTGATAAAAACAAAGACATCCCATATGCACATGTAAAAGTAAAACGTTTTAGCATCCGTTATGCGTATTACTTAGCAGTTTCAAAATATTTCGTATTTAACATGAGACAGCCTGTCTTCATGAAAGTGAAGGAAGATCAAGTATTCTGTGAAACATGGCACGGTATTCCAATCAAACGTATTATGTTTGACCAAGAAGAAGTTACCGGACCTGATAGAAAATACAAGGAAACAGCATATAAGCAGTCTAGACTTTGGAACTATCTAGTGTCTCCAAACTATTACTGTACTGATGTGTTCAAAAGCTGTTTCTTATTTGATGAAGAGCGTATCATCGAAACTGGATATCCTAGAAATGACATTCTTCATGAACAGAATCCAGAGTTTGTAAAAATGATCAAAGACCGTATCGGTATCCCAGAAGGAAAGAAAGCAATCCTTTATGCGCCTACCTTCCGTGATAACGAGTTTTATGAGCTTGGTCAGTATAAATATACATGTGCCCTTGATTTCAATTATATGAAGCAAATGCTAGGGGACGAATATGTGTTACTTATGCGAACACATTACCTCATTGCGGACGCAGTCGATACAACCGGCTTAGAAGATTTCGTAATCAATGTATGTAAGTACCCTGACATTGCAGAATTATATCTTGTTTCAGATATCATGATATCTGATTACTCTTCTGTAGCATTTGATTATGCGAACTTAAGAAGACCTATGATTTACTATACGTATGATTTAGAAGACTATCGTGATAATTTACGTGGTTTCTATATCGACATTGAAAAAGAACTTCCAGGTCCATTAGTATATACGACACAAGAAGTTGCAGATGCAATTAAGAATATTGACCAAATTTCTGAACAATACAAAGAACGTTATGACGCATTCTATGACAAGTACTGTCATCTTGAAGATGGACATTCTACCGAACGTGTTGTGAAACAGGTATTTGGGAAGTAGAGTAGAAAGGTTAACAATATGAACGACGTATTTGGAAAAGGTACAGAGGAATTATTAAATAAAAAATTATTCTTATTCGATATGGATGGGACAATCTATGAAGATGCCCATGTATATGAAGGTACTCTTGAATTATTAAATGAAATTAAAAATAGAGGTGGAAAATACGTATTTATTACGAACAATTCCTCTAAATCTGTAAAAGACTATGTAGAAAAGGTAAATAACCTTGGAATCGAAGCAGATAAAGACAGCTTCTTTACTTCTTCCCAAGCAACAATCCTTTATTTACAAGAAAACCATGCTGGCAAAAAGGTTTATCCAGTAGGAACAAAATCCTTTCTTCATGAACTTGAAGCAGCAGGAATTAACCTTGTAGAAGCGGATGATGCAGAAGTATTGTTAGTAGGGTTCGATACAGAATTAGATTACAAGAAATGGGAAAATGCTTGTAGAATCCTTTATACAAAGGATGTACCTTTTATTGCAACTAACCCAGACCTTGCATGTCCAACTGCATATGGCTTTATGCCTGACTGCGGTTCTATCTGTGGTGTATTAGAAAACATTACAAAGAAAGCGCCAACTTACATTGGTAAACCAAAGGATACTATGGTTAAGTTAGCGATGGAAATGACAGGATGCAGTCAAGAAGAAACAGTTGTAATTGGTGATCGTCTGTATACAGATATCGCTTGTGGTGTGAATGCAGGAGTAACGACAGTATGCGTTCTTACTGGTGAAGCAACGATTGAAGAAATCAAAGAATCTGAAATCAAGCCAACAATCACATTAAACAGCGTACTTGATATGTATAATATCATTAAATAAAAAGATTGACTTATGTAAAGTGTCATTAGTTGAGTTCAACTTTTGACACTTTTCTATTACATGTGAAATGGAATGGGATAGAATATGAAACGAAAACTATTACTAATGTGCTTTGCACCCTTAAATTGGATCAATCGAATCTTACCCAAAAAGAAAACTCGAGTATTCTTTTATTCTAACTTGCGTTTCCGTGATAATACGAGAGCACTTTATGAATATATGATCGAGCAGGGATATCACAAGAAGTATGAAATCGTTTTAAGTCTGAATGACTACGAACAATATAAAGGGCAGGTTCCAAAGGAGGTAAAGGTAATCGGCAATAAGTTAGGAATCCTTTATTTTCTTCGTGCCAGCTATGGATTTTATAGCTTTGGTAAGTATCCAATCCATCCAGCGCCTTCTCAGAAAATCGTAAACCTATGGCATGGAATGCCGCTTAAGAGGATTGGAAACCTAGAGGAAGGCTGCAAGGAAATTAACTACAATTATTTCACATATCTATTAGCAACCAGTGAGTTTTTCGCAGATATTATGAGACAAGCATTTTCTTGTGAGGAAAGCCAGATCATGCTTGCAGGACAGCCTAGATGCGATGCGCTATTTAAGAAGGGCAGTCCTTTGGTAAGCATAAAAAAGGACTGTGAGAAATTAATAACATGGCTTCCAACATTTCGTGATATGGGCGATGATTTTGAGCAGAAGGGGATGTTCTTAGAGTTTATCCAAAGTGGAAGGATGGAGGAGTTAAACGAGGAGCTTCGTAAGAATAATGTGTATTTGTTTATCAAGGTTCATCCTCTTCAGGTGTTTACGAAGACGTTTAAGAAGGAATATTCCAATATTGCAATACGAGAAGAAAAGGAAGTAAAGGATATTGAGTTATATGAGTTGTTATCCGTTACGGATGCACTGATTACGGACTATTCCTCTGTATTCTTTGATTATCTCCTATTAGACCGTCCAATTGCATTTACCTTGGATGACGAAGAGAAATATAAGAGTGTACGTGGTTATGTTGTGGAGCATCCAGAGCAGTATATGCCAGGACAGAAGCTATACTCATTTGAGGATATGAAACAATTTATCCACAGTGTAGGAACA
>CALZJY010000331.1 GCA_945787925.1 uncultured Anaerosporobacter sp.
CGTAATGAAAGTAGATCCAAAGAGAAAGGAAATCACCCTTTCCAATGGAGAAATCGTTGGGTATGACCGCTTATTGCTAGCAACAGGAGCATCTACGTTCTATCCACCAATTCCTGGATTAAGAGAAGCAAGAAATGCAATCGGATTCCATGATTTCGAAGACTGTGTCGAGATTATGAAATACGCAAGGGATGGCAAGCATATGGTCATCATGGGCGCCGGACTAATCGGAATCGATGCGGTATCTGGATTCCTAAATGAAGGCATCGACATCTCCATCGTAGAAATGCAAGACCGCATGTTATCCATTCAGTTAGACAAGCGTGCCGCTTCCACTTATGAGGAAGAATTCCGCAAACGCGGCGTAAAACAATATTATGGAGTAGGTGTGAAGGAAATTGTCTGCAACGAAGATAAGATTATTGAAAAGGTCATCTTATCCGATGGAACCGAGCTTCCATGTGACGTGTTAGTCGTAGCAGCAGGTGTACGTGCCAATGTCTCTTATCTTGAAGGCTCTGGCATCGAGACAGACCGGTTCGGCCTGGTGATTGACACACGAGGAAAGACAAACGACGATAATATTTATGGCGCAGGCGACATTACAGGACGTGACCAGATTTGGTCCGTGGCAGTCAAAGAGGGAATGATTGCGGCAGCCAATATGATGGGATGTGAGAGAGAGAAGAAGGATTTCTTCGGAAAACGTTCCACGATGAACTTCCTTGGTATCCCGACCATGTCCTTAGGAATCAACGAGCCACCAGATGATACGTATGAAGTATTGATTGATGGAGAAGAAACAGGAGAGTATTATCGCAAGGTCATTCATAAAGACGGTGTCATTTATGGGGTCATCATGCAGGGAGATCTCTCGTATGGTGGTGTGCTTACACAAATGATCCGTTTAGGAGAAGATGTTTCTTGGATCAAGAAACCATTATATGAGATTGACTACTCAGATTTCTTCCACCTTGCAGATGATTTACAATATATCTATGAGTAATAAGTTAGCGAAAATTCCAGTTCCTTTGCTTGCGGTCATGGTAGGTGCAGCGACACTTTCGAATGTCTTTTTGGCAGCAGGATTTCCATTTGTGAAACACTTTACGATTTTCTTATGCGTGCTTACCGTTCTTGTTTACATTGTGAAGTTGATTGTTAGCACGAAACACTGTATCGAGGAATACAAGAAGCCGATCCTTTGCAGCCTGTATGGCGCATTTTCCATGTTACTCATGATTCTAGGAAGTTATTTTTATGACATGGGATTCTATGCAGGAAAAGTGGTCTGGTTTATTGCAGTAGCAATCCATATCGTGCATATCCTAGTGTTTACGTACCTCCATGTGCTTCGAGGCGTGGAGATTGCGACATTCGTACCAAGCTGGTTTGTAACCTATGATGGGCTGCTCGTAAGTGCGGTTGTTGGAGTGAGCATGAACCAGAATAAGCTGCTGACACTAATCGTATGGTATGGCATCCTTATTTATGCAATCATCCTTCCATTTATGGTGTACCGAATTATCCGTCATGAGATGCACGATACGGCGTATCACACGTTAGCAGTCGTACTGGCGCCACCAAGCCTTTGCGTGGTAGGATATCTGAATGTGAACAAGGACCCGAATCCGTTTGTACTTTGGATTTTATATGGGGCAGTCCTCATTTCCCTTGGATTTATCATCTTCAAGCTGCCAAGGTTCTTTTCCTATCAGTTCAATCCAGGTTTTGCAGGCATGACTTTCCCAATGGCGATTGGAACAGTAGCATCTTCCAAGGTAAGCAAGTATGCCTTTTCCATTGGATTAGACCTAATCGGAACGATTACCAATGAAATCGAAGGCATCCAGCTGTATCTGACCACTGGAATCGTGGCATTTGTCATCTATAATTATCTGCGGCTCCTATATGGGATCGTGGTAGAAAAATCATAACAAACACTCCGAGGATGTGATCCTAAGGAGGAATCTATGGAGACATTACCGGGGGCATGCTGGAAACGACATGGCCTTCCCAAGTTTGAAAAGGAGTGCACCAAATGAGACAACGTATAAAAAGGGAGCATAACTACTAGCGTTAGTAGCGTATGCTCCCGTTTCATTATAATAATTTATTTAATTCTTCTAATTCTACCGTGATTTCTTTTGCACGTTCAAAGTCTTTTTCCTGTAATGCACGGGCAATTCTTGTTTCTACGGTTTTCTTTTTCTGTTCTAATTCTAAATAATCTTTGTCAAAGTGGTTGGCATAGATCATCTTTCTGAATTTACGCATGCTGATTTTACGGATCGTATTGTCTTCGATGAATAATGCGTAATCCATGCAGTTTACGATCGTATAGAAATCATGGGAAATCATCAATACTGCACCATTGTAAGAGGCGATTGCTTCTTCTAGGGCAAGTTGGGAATACGTATCTAAATGGCTTGTAGGCTCATCTAGAAGAAGTAGGTTGGCATTGCCAGCCGCAACCTTCGCTAATTGGATCAGGTTCTTTTCTCCACCAGAAAGTTGTCCCACTTTTTGAGAAATGATTTCTCCGTCAAATCCATATTGAGAAAGATGCTCTTTGATTGCATCATAGGATTCAAAGCCAATAGCAAAGAATTCGTCTGCAATCGTACCAGATTCATTTAAGCGTTCACCTTGTGATTGAGAAACGAAATCTACGCATGTGCCTTCTGCAATTCTGATCGCTTCGTGTTGGTTTTTAAAGATATCGCGAAGAAGCGTCGTCTTACCAGTACCATTTGCACCGATGATTGCCACTTTTTCGCCTGGCTGTAATTCAAAGCTTACATTTTCTAATAACAGTTGTTCGAAGGCAGCGCCATAGTTTTCTACAGAAAGAACCGCGCCTTCTACTGGGTCCATAGTCGTAGAAAGCTGGATGTCTGGCTGTTTG
>CALZJY010000332.1 GCA_945787925.1 uncultured Anaerosporobacter sp.
TACAACAAACCTTGAATATAATGACCTTGCTGCATTAGTTCAAATGCAATTAGATGATCCAACAGAATGGACAGTAATCACAGTTGGGGTAGAAGGTGAAGGAAAGAAGAGAACAACATACTCTGATCAGCATCACTATGCATACGTAATGTTCCCAGATGAAGTTCAAGTTGCAAATGCATCTAAGTTAATTGATGAAGTAATTGCAGGAAAGAAATTAACACAAGAAGAAGCGGAAAACATCCTTAAAATGAGAACAGTATATGATGGAACGACTCCAGTAAGTGTGTCAGCCACTCCATCTGCGACAAAAAGTGCTTCTAACTAATAAAAAAGCTATCGGGCCTAATAAGGTGCGGTAGCTTTTTGTTTTTTCTGGGAGATGAAAAGTGGAATGGTATAAATTGACAAATATTTCTCTGATGGTATAATCTAAAGTAGAGTGTTTTGCCAGAAAAGATGAAGGAGAATACCAATGAGATGTAGAAAGTGCAAAAAGACAATCAGAGGATTTGAAAAAGAATGTCCTCATTGTCACATAGCAATTGACAGCACGGACCAACAGCTAGAACAGTACATAAGTAAGATTGAGGATGAGTTTTATCAAGAAGAAATGGTAAAAGAGAGAAAAAAGAAACACAGTGCACGAGTTAGACGAATGAAGCATCGAGTACAGAAGCACGCAAAGAAAGTGATTGCAGGTACACTCACTGTAACGTTAATTTTGAGTGCTATTTATATAAATAAGAAGAGAGTTTGGGAAATTGAAAGAAGAGAAATTACGTATCTTTCTAGAAATGGCCTATATAAGCAGAAGTTAGATAATGGAGAGACGATGTGTCTTTGGAAGTTTAATGATAACATTAATACTGTGGAGGCAAAGAGGAATGTAGCGTATCAATTACAACATTCGTATTATGTTTCTAAGAAGAACAAATGCGTTTATTACTTGGGAGTATATCCAGGGAAGAAGGAAGTCAAGAAGCAGAATGAAAGAAAGCTCGAGAGCGCTGGTTATGAAGAATTTTGGGAAGAGGACGAAAGAGTCAGTCTATATAAGCAAGACCTTACCGACCGATGGAAGGATCCTGAGCTTATACAAATAGGAATCGATGGATTCGAAGTGGACCAAGAGGATACGCTTTATTATATTGATCCAAAGAGAGATGCAATCTATAAGTATGATGGGGAAAAGCAAGAAAAGATTACGATGAACCAAATAGAGGGCATCACGCTTCACAAGGGGAAAGAAAGGGACACGCTTTTTGCATACACCAGTTCAGGAGAATATATAGATGAGGGCATTCAGGGCAAAAGGGACGTATATCAATTGGATTGGACAAACAAGAAGGCAGATAAGGTTTTTACTGTGGATGGCGACTTGGTAGATGAGAATGTAGTTGTACAGGATAAGAAATCGCTGTATTTCCTAGAAGATAATATTTTGTATGGATATGATGTGTCAGAAGGGCAGAGAGTGTTAATTGATAAGAATGTAGATTGTATGGTAGTTGAAAAGAAAGACGGAAAGGATGGCAAGGCTGGCAGGGAGACTGAAAAACGGAATAAACGAGAGAAATGTAGAAAGCAACTTCAGGAGGAAAAGTTTTCAATTATGAAGTCGGACTTGTTATGTTATCAAGATGGAAAGAGTACGGAGATTGAAAAAGGTGTAGATGGTCCATATAGTTACATGGATAGGAGTATTGCAGGAATCAATGATCTTGTTGGTTTTAGATATAAAGTTGTACAACCATATGAGGATACGAATGCTGATGTAATCATGTTTCGTCGTGAGGTTGGCCTGACAAAACGGTTTTTGATGAGCGAGGATGGTTCGGCAACAGTAGATGATGTGCTAGAAAGTTATACGAAATCAGAAGATGACTCGTTCTATATGAGCTTTATCCATGGAGTGTACTATGATTGGAACAGAAATTCGGATAACCGTGTGGCACAACAGGTTCTTAAGATGGTATCTGAAGAAAGTCAATTTCTCAAAGATGGAAAGAAATATCAAGTCACAGAAGAGCAGGAGCCACAAATTGCTAAACTAGGTGATGCTACCTATTATTATGATTATGAAATGGGGGACTTGAAGAAAAAGTCTGAAAAATCGAATAAAGATGAGACGATTGACAGAAATGTCGTTGCATATCAACTTTTGGACCAGAATACGCTCGTCGTTATGAGTTCAGAAGGGGAAAAGACGTATGTATTATATAAGTTGGATGCATCTGGAAAGAAAGAATACATTGCCAAAGATGTTTGGGGGTTATTTGGAAAAGATACTTGTTACGTCAAAGATATCTATGAAGATAGTTGGGCTCAATATTAGAAATCAAGTATGTGGAGGATTCCAATGCATTGTAAACGATGTAAGAACAAGATTTCACAGTATGCAAAAAAATGTCCGTATTGCCAAGCGCCAGTTCAAAGCGACCATCGGGCGATAAGGCGTTATATGAAGATGCTAACAGAGAATGTAAATGTTCCGAGTGATAGCAACAAAAAGCATGAAAAAAAGATAGGGCTGGCAGTGCTAAGTGTAGTGCTTACAGTATCTATCCTTCTTATGTCGTACAAGGAAAAGAGGAGTCAGTGGCAAGTTACTGGTCAGACGGTTTTTTATATGCAAAAAGATACGCTGATTGCAAAAGATTTGACAACTGGGGAAAAGAGAAAGGTCTCAGATTTATCGAAAGAGAAGGCGGAAGAGAAGAAGGTTTCTTGTGCACAGGAGCAAGCATTTTATTGTGATAGTGAAAAGGGAATTGTCTATTTTGCCCAAAATATTCATATCAATGAAGAACATATGCAGTATGATATTTATCAAAGGAAAACAAAAAATTGGGCAATGGCAGCAACTGCGATTGCTAGAAAAGTGCGATTGCATAGTTGG
>CALZJY010000333.1 GCA_945787925.1 uncultured Anaerosporobacter sp.
GCTGCTCATTGGCTGTATCTACCACTTCAGCATCCGTCCGCTGCATAAACTGATTGAAGCGGCAAAGGCCTATAGCCTTGGACATTTCGATGTGCCAATGGACGACAATTATACCGATGAGTTCTTAGAACTTCGCAATACGATTTCATTTATGGCAAGCGAACTCAACAGCCTTGATGAATATCAGAAAAACTTTATCGCCAATATTTCTCACGACTTCCGTTCCCCCCTCACATCCATCAAGGGATATGCGGAAGCCATGCAGGATGGCACGATTCCTTATGAGGCCCAAGATAAATATCTCGATATCATCGTATTCGAGACAAACCGCCTCTATAAGCTGACGAATAACCTGCTTACATTGAACAGCTTCGAACGAAATGGTGCCCTTCTTACAATTACCTCGTTCGACATCAACCAGATAATCAAAAAGACCGTGCTTAGCTTCGAAGGCACTTGCACCAAGAAGAAAATCAGCCTTACGCTTGATTTCGCCATGAAGGAAACCATTGTCGATGCCGATGTGGATAAAATCCAGCAAGTGCTCCACAATCTGATTGATAATGCAATCAAGTTCAGTCCGAATGCCTCGTCCATCCGTATTTCGGTACATGTAAAAAATGATAAAGCCTTTATCGGAATCAAGGATCATGGAATCGGCATCCCTAGAGATTGTCTGAAAAAGATTTGGGATCGCTTTTATAAGACAGATCTTTCTCGCGGAAAGGATAAGAAAGGAACGGGCCTTGGACTTTCCATCACGAAGGAAATCATCAATGCCCATAAAGAAAATATTACGGTAGTTAGCACCGAAGGGGTGGGGACGGAATTCATCTTCTCCCTTCCATGCTCAAAAAAATAGTCGGGGATTCTTCGTAATTTCCGATGTAAAAAAAGGCAGAAGTCTTTCTTTCGACTTCTGCCTTTTTCGTTGTTTTCAGTTATTCTGCACTACCCACTTCTTGCGCTTCGGACCAGTCATGGTGATGTAAGTGACCTTCTAATGTCATATGGTCAAACCCATGTTGTCTTAATGCCTCGTATAATACGATGGCTACGGAATTACTTAAGTTTAAAGAACGGATATCTCCCATCATAGGAATACGAATGGACGTATTCGGATGTTCTAATAAGATTTCTTCTGGAATCCCAGCGCTCTCCTTACCAAACATGATATACGCATCCTCTTCATATTCTACTTCCGTATATACGTGAGTTGCTTTCGTCGTACCCATGTAAAGTTTCGCCCCTGGATTCTTTGCTAAGAAATCATCAAAATTCTCATATACCGTTACGTCTAGCTTATCCCAGTAATCAAGTCCTGCACGTTTGATTTCTTTTTCCCCTAGTTTAAATCCAAGTGGCTCGATTAAGTGAAGACGTGCTCCTGCAGCCACGCAAGTACGGCCGATATTTCCTGTATTAAATGGAATTTCTGGCTCATATAATACGATATTGATCATTGTCGTTCTCTCTCTTTCTAGTTATTTATAACTTTATATAATTCATCACTCTTTGGTGGTGCTAAAAATCTTCTTTCGTCTTCATTGATAACGATTCTTTCATGTCCTTCGGTTACTTTTCCGATTACGGCAGCTTCGATGCCTTCTCTCTTTAACGCTTCCACAAGACTAGCTCCTTGATGTGTTCCCATTAACATACATCCACTAGAAATCAATAGGTATGGGTTTAAATCAAAGAATTCGCAGATTTCTACCGTTTCTTGTCTCATCGTAATCTTCTTAAGGTCGATTTCAAGTCCTACGTTAGATGCTGCACCGATTTCCCATAACGCACCGAACATTCCGCCTTCTGTTACGTCATGCATGCTTGTTACGCCATATTGTTTTCCAATTTTCGCTTCTTTTACCACGCTGATATGGTTCATGAATTCTTTTGCTCCACCGATGAAGTCTCTTGTGTATCTTGTAAGTAATTCTTCTTCATGATCTTTTGCAAGGATTGCTGTTCCTTCTAATCCTGCCCATTTCGTCATGACGATGTCTTGTCCTACTTCAAGTCCGCTTGTCGTTACTATTTCCTCTTTTGAAATCTTACCAACGCCTGTTACGGAAATGATCGGCTGATTTACTGCCGCTGTTACTTCTGTATGTCCACCCATGATTTCAATGTCTAGCTCTTTACATTGTGCTTCTAAATCCATCATGATTTTCTTTAATGTCTGCTCTGGAGTCTTATCAGGAAGAAGAAGGGTTACCATGATTCCGATCATTTCTCCGCCGCTGGATGCGATATCGTTTGCCGTAATATGCACAGCAAGGCTTCCAATGTCATTTACTGTCCCTGTAATCGGATCAGTAGATAAAATCATAACCTCTGAGTCTGTCGTATCCACATACGCACAATCCTCGCCTACATTCGGACGAATCAATACTTCTTGTCTTCTATGTCTAATCTGTTTAAATACGGATCTTTTTAATATTGCTTCTGAAACTTTTCCTACTTTCATCTCTTCACCTCAAAATCCTCTCGTATCGTAATTATTTCCGTTTTGTATAATGATACACAGAAAGGATAACTACAAATGTTATCCTTTTTTTCTGCGCAATCTTTTATTGTTGTGGCTTTGCACTCGCTTGTGGTTTTGCGGTTGCGTTCACCGTTGGTTGTGGCTTTGCACTCGGTGCTACCGTAGGAGCCGTAGATGGCTTTGCAGTTGGAGTTTGTGCTTCCGGCGTTGCCTCTGGCTTTTGTTCTGGTTGTGCACTTGGTTGTGGTGCCACAGTAGGCGTCGGTGTTGGTTTTGGTTCCTCTACTTTCGTACCAACCGTAATATAGTTTGGCGCTGCAGAATAATAACTAGAGTTGATTTTCTCTTTGCTTTGTTGCACGCCATCTACATATACCACTTTATATAAATTTGCTCTGCACCCTTG
>CALZJY010000334.1 GCA_945787925.1 uncultured Anaerosporobacter sp.
CCATATAATATCTCTAAAATAAACAGAAGTATTCCCGTGTATGAGTACTTGATTTTATTGACAAAGTTACCAGAGATTATTCCCAAGTCTTCCATACTTCTGGCTGAAAACCAATCGTGGCTTTTTTCCCATTTCGTACGATCGGCGTCTTTAAAAGAACTGGATTTTCTAATAATTTTTGCTCTTTGTCTTCCTCTGCAAGATACGTGAATAAGGCAAGTAAGTCTTTATTCTTACATCCTTCGTCTACCATATTTTCATATCCTCCAACCGCTTGCTTGATGCTATTGAATTCACCTTTGCTTAATCCTTTTTCTAGCACGTTCACTTTTTGGACTTTGATATTGCGTTCTTTGAAATAACGCTCGGCTTTCTTTGTATCAAAACATTTATTTTTACCAAAAATCTGAATATTCATTTGTTTCTCCTATCTTTTACGATTTTTTACCTTCTATTTTATCTACCCTTTGCTTCTGTTTCAACTAGAACTTCAATCTCTAGTATTTGCCGATACGCACTTTCATAGTTCCCAGTTACAATTTTTTCTTTTACTTTAGCTACTAAATGCTGAATTTCTTCTGGAAGCTCATAAATATCTAAGATTTCTAAGGTATCTGCTGCTACCCCCACCTCTTTTCTTTGCAGCCACCCTACTGCCTCCTGTAATATTTCCCTACACTGCTCTAATTCCTCCAACGTGATGGTCTCCGCTTCTCCTACTTGCTCCATTACACTTTCCCTAACTGCCAATCCTAGATGCTCTAGCAATTGTTCAAATCCAAGGAGTACACCTCCCGTATCCACTTTAAGAACGCTATATTCTCCTACCTTGCCCGCATACTCTAATCGTTTTGCATCTTCTCCTAATAGATTTGCGCCAATTAAAAATGCATTGCTTTTCAACGTATGTAACTCCCGAATATAAAGCGCATAGTCCTCTGTCTCTAGTGCTTCCCTCACTCTTGCTAGACGTTTTGGTACAGCATGCAGTATCGTTTCTAGCGTAGAGAGAAATACCTTTTCCTCATCTCCACAATTTCTCATTCCGTCTCTTATCACGAGAACAGGCTCTAGTATTTTTACCCATGTTTTCTGTTCCATTTGCCTACTCCTTCTCTCTTCTGTAAAAATCATACCATGTTCCGTTGTTTTGGCATAGTACTCCTTTTTAACTTCTATGTATTCGCAATCTCCTATGCAATAAAGAAAAAAGAACCCTTAGCCTATCGGCCTAAGAGTTCCTTTTTCTGTTCCATATCGTAATAACTCCAAATTTCGTCTTTATATGGGATGCATCGCTCATGGTGTCTAATATCTGAAAATCCAGCAGATCGGTAACAGTTATGAGCAATTTGATTATTTTCAAATACACATAACGTAATACGTTCCATCCCCAACGTGTCAAACGTATATTCTACTGCCTCTTTCAACATTTCTGTGCCAATGCCTTCTTTGCGTCGCTTATCGTCCACCACGATATAATTAAATCGTACTGTTTTCTCTTCTCCGTCTTTTCGTTGAATCGATAGATGTCCTACTGGAACATCATTCTCATCTACCGCTGTCATCAGCCATCCATCTCTTCCATCAACAAATGCGTTCTCGTATGCTTCCATAACCTCTGCAGTAAGTGGATATGCCATATGGTGTAAACACCACTTAAAATGACTCCGCTCATCTGCAATCCAAGCTATAATATACTTGCTATCACTTGCCTGATAAGGCCGTAACTTCATCATACTCATATCTCCCTTTTAACTTATTGTTACTCTTAGCTATTGGATATTTATTACCATGGTTCATTTTATTTTTTCATTATATTCGATAACTCAAGCATTGTCTAGTTATTATCCCCATTTTTTACCAAATTTGATTTCGGATTAATATGCACCATGCAGTGCTTTACACTTAAGAATTCTGCTTCAATCACATCATGCACTTGCTGTGCAATCTCATGCGATTCCGAAACAGACAAGCTTCCATCTACTACGATTTCCACATCTATATAAATCCGATCTCCAAACTGCCTCGTCTTTAGCACATCAATTCCTTCGACTCCTTCTTGGTGCAAAATAAGGACTTTCATTTGTTCTTGTAACTCCTTATCACAGGATTCGTCGATTAATTTTCTGACTGCATCTACAAAAATAGAGGTAGCTGCCTTTAGAATAAAGCAACAAATTACAAGACTTGCAATCAGATCCATCACTGTGATTCCGAATCTCGCTCCTGCAATTCCAATCAAGCTTCCCACACTAGAAAGCGCATCCGAACGATGATGCCATGCATCTGCCATCAATGCGGTAGAGCGAACTTGAATGGCTGCTGCTCTCGTATACCAATACATAACCTCCTTTGCCAAAATAGAGGCAATCGCTGCAAATAATGCCAACCGTCCTGGCATTATGATTGTATCATAGTTTCCCTCTGCAATCTTTATGACTGCCTTATATCCAATCA
This sequence comes from uncultured Anaerosporobacter sp., assembly GCA_945787925.1. Classification (GTDB taxonomy): domain Bacteria; phylum Bacillota; class Clostridia; order Lachnospirales; family Lachnospiraceae; genus KM106-2. Next base: position 2,461 of record CALZJY010000334.1, read on the forward strand.
TCATTCCTGTTGCAAATAAAATCACTGCCAGTAAAATGGCTGCAACACACTCCAGCCGCTCGTGCCCATACTGATGCTTCTCATCTGCCTCTTTCGCACTAATGGTGACTCCAATCATGACCACAACCGTACTAAATACGTCAGACGCTGTGTGAACAGCATCGCTAATCATTGCTCCCGAGTGTGCAATGATTCCTGCAATCAGCTTCAAAATAGTTAGTATGCTATTTACAATAATCGTATAAGTAGAGACTTTTATTGCAACTTCTTTTTGATTCAAAAGAATTCCTCCCCACCCCTTTTTTATGTATAAGAAGCAAGCAGTATACTACTATGGTATTAGTCATCTATAAAAATAGTTCCTTTTTAATAGAATAAATTGTGTGTTCCACACACTCTCGCGACTTCCAACCTACTCAGAGAACACACAATTT
>CALZJY010000335.1 GCA_945787925.1 uncultured Anaerosporobacter sp.
CAAATGGAATTCATACAGAGTATTCATATAATGCCATGGGACGATTAGAGCATCTTTCTCATATAGGTAAACAGGGAATGATAGAAGACTATCAGTATGCCTATGATTTGGCTGGAAATAAGACTCAGGTAAGGCAGGAGCGTACAGATTATTCGGAGAACAATGGAATCTATGCTTATGAATATGATGCGATGAACCGATTAATTCAAGTTACCAAAGATAATGAGATAATGCGAAGTTATGCTTATGACTCATTTGGAAATCGTACAAGAAAAGTAGAGTATAGAGGAGGGGATAAGTTACAGACTGATTATTGTTATAATGTGAACGGACAATTGATTCGTGAAATAAATGACAAGTTAGAAAGAACGTATCAATATGATAGTAGAGGAAACTTAAGTCACGTAATGACAGGAGAAACTTTATTGCAGAGGTTCATGTTTGATGCAAAAAATCGGATGAGTAGTGCCGTAAATTATGCAGAGCAGAATATTCAAAAGACGGAGTATGAGTATAATGGATTGGGGCAGAGAATAATCCAGAATATTTATCAGGGGAATTCAGAAGATAGTCTGAGCTCAACGAGGAAAATTCGATATACGCTGGATTTAACAAGAAGGTATCATAATCTTTTAAATAGGGAAGAAACTGTAGCAGATAAAAGTCAGGATTTTATTTGGGATGGAAATATCATAGGAATGGTGGAGAATGGCATAAACAGCTATTATATGCAAGATGGTATTGGAAGTGTTATGGCATTGACGGATCAGAATGGAGTAAGAAGACAAGCATATTCCTATGATGAGTTCGGTATACCACAGGGAATGGAAAGGCAGTTACAGCCATTTGGATTTACTGGTTATCAGAGAGAAGAAACTACAGGGTTGTATTTTGCGCAGGCAAGGCAGTATGATGCAGGAAGTGGAAGGTTTGTCAGTGAAGATAGCATTAGAGGGTTTGCAATAGCACCATTTACATTAAACCATTATGGATATTGTTGGAATAGACCACTGGATTTGGTTGATTTAGATGGACTTTGGCCAAGTTTTATTGAAAATGCGGTAAAAGTGGTATCAGTGGCTGCAACAGTAGTGGCGGTTGGTGCAGTAATAGTTGGGACAGGTGGAACCGCTGCGGTAGCCGCCGCAGGTATACTAACGGCTGGAACGGTTGGAGGATTTGCTAATGAGCATGCTGGGGGAAGTTATATAAATGGATTTGTTGGAGGAGCTGCAACAGGTGGAATTCAGATGGGGGTCTCAAGCAAGATACCATTGATAGGAAATACCGTTGGAGGAGCTGTGGGATCAGGAGTGGGGACAGCTATAACAGAATGGTTAGATAATGAAGATCCTACAGTCAACAATAAGCATGAGGATATTCCAGGAGATGCAACGAAATCAGCTCTGACAGGTGCCCTATGGGGAGCATTTTGTGATGGGGTAAATGGTATAGTAGAAGGTAATAATGCAATGCTTAAAAAGGATCCTTCATGGACTAAATTTAATGGATATACAGAAAAAATGGGAAATATACTTAATATATTTTATGGGACTGTTACGGCAGCGCTAGCAAATGAGGAATCATTTGAAACGGAGAGCAATGGAAATAATTATGATTGGGGGAAAAATTAATGAAAAGAATATATCCAAAAGATATAGACGTGAGATATGATGCACTGCTTGTAGCAATTTCAATACCAGGTATAGCAATGACTAGTATAGGAATGGTGATGCTTGATGAAGGATATATGGTGTTTAGGGAATGTCTGGATGTTATGTTTTGGATATCAGTGTTTCTTTGCTTTTGGTATATGGTTAATTTTGTACATAAAATAACAAGAGGATATTGGATTAACAACGGAAGGTTGGAGACAAGATTATGCCTAGGAAAATGGAGAAAGATAATCGAGCTATCTAAAGTAAAGGGAGTTTGCATTTGCTATGGGTATAATACACATGGAAGGATGGGACCAACAAGGCTCAAACGGACAGTACGGAAACAGGGAAAACGGATGCGAGTACCGTGTCTATGGTTTAGTCTACTTTCGGCTAATTTAAAATATGTATTCAATGATATGTCTAATAGAAACATCGAATACTGTACTGGAGAAGAAGAAATTTACGGATTTGCAGCATTCAACGATGAATGCATAAAAGAATTTGTAGAGAACTACACGGGAATGTATTATATTACGAGCGACATTTATGAAAAGAATATAGAGACATTAGAAAGGTATAATATTCCCACAGAGAAGATTCGAGTGATTCCAATCAAAGTAGCGAGTGAATAATTAATGTGTTCAGAGGGTACAGAACCCTTGAATTATATCGGCATAGATGTGCTCAAAGCTTGTAAGATGTACAGAGTTGTACATACAATTTGTTCTAGACATAAAAATTATACCCTCCTCTGTTTTTGTCAAAGAAGCTGTTGATTGACTAAATAATTTTATTATAAAGTGTTGTCAACAACATTTAATACAGTTACTCAAACCTCCTTTCTATAGATCTTTGAGGCAGTTTTTATAAAAATATTATCGGGTTCAATTCTCGCTAATAAAAGTATGATTTAGATACTTCGAGATAATGTGTTAAGCGTTCTGTTATACTGTTTTTTAATAGAACAACAGAGGACAAGTCTTGGTACTTACGCTTTTAATAAGTGTATAGGAGTTCATAAAACTGAATAAAGTGTCTAATTTGAAATACGTAGCTTGGCTAGATATAAGATAATTATAAAAAAGGCGCTGTCGCACTAAGATAACTTAGTGGGGCAGCTCCTTTTTTGTTGTAAAAATGACGAATACCGAGCATATTTGCTCGGTATCCGGTAAACATTATTATTATGCCTAAAATAAATCTACAAAAAGAGTATTCCCAATTAAATGGAT
>CALZJY010000336.1 GCA_945787925.1 uncultured Anaerosporobacter sp.
TAAAGTAACTTTAAGAGGCGAAAAAATGTATGAATTTGCTGATCGTCTTATCAACTTAGCACTTCCTCGTGTACGTGACTTTAGAGGTGTTAATCCTAACGCATTCGACGGTAGAGGTAACTACGCTTTAGGTATTAAAGAACAGTTAATCTTCCCTGAAATCGAATACGATAAGGTAGACAAAGTAAGAGGTATGGATGTTATTTTCGTAACAACAGCTCGTACTGATGAAGAAGCACGTGAATTATTAACATTATTCGGCATGCCATTTAGCAAATAGTTGAGGAGGGAATTCCATGGCTAAAACGTCAATGAAAATTAAGCAACAGCGCACACAGAAATTCTCTACTAGAGAATACAATCGTTGTAGAATCTGTGGCCGTCCACATGCTTACTTAAGAAAATACGGAATCTGCAGAATTTGCTTCCGTGAGTTAGCATACAAGGGACAGATACCAGGTGTTAAGAAAGCAAGCTGGTAATTTAAGAAAGGAGGCAAATCAATATGACAATGAGCGATCCAATTGCAGATATGCTTACAAGAATTCGTAATGCGAATACTGCTAAACATGATACAGTAGATGTACCTGCTTCTAAAATGAAAGTTGCTATTGCTGAAATTCTTTTAAAAGAAGGTTATATTAAAAGCTACACAGTAGAAGAAGTTGGAAGTTTCAAAACTATCCACATCACATTAAAGTACGGTAAAGACAAGAACGTGAAAGTTATTACAGGTCTTAAGAGAATCTCCAAGCCAGGTCTTCGTGTTTATGCAAACACAGAAGAATTACCAAGAGTACTTGGTGGTTTAGGTACTGCAATCATCTCTACTAACAAAGGTGTTATTACTGATAAAGAAGCAAGAGCACTTAAAGTTGGTGGCGAAGTATTAGCATTCGTTTGGTAATATTGTAAAATTAAAGTATTTTACAATTTGCGCCAGAAATGTTATTATTACAATATCTGATGCACGGAGTAGAAGTCTAGGAAGGATGGTGCTAGGCACCATCTTGCAATAGATACTCTATTCTACGGGGACAGCATTTAAGCTGTCAAACTTAAAGTAGGAGGTACGGGCATGTCACGTATAGGTAGAATGCCAATCGCGGTTCCAGCAGGCGTTACTGTTGAAATTGCAGAAAATAATAAAGTGACTGTAAAAGGTCCTAAGGGTACTCTTGAAAGAGTGTTACCTGCAGAGATGGAAATCAAATTAGAAGGCGAAACAGTTGTTGTTTCCAGACCAAATGATTTAAAGAAAATGAAATCTTTACACGGTCTTACAAGAACTTTAATTGCAAACATGATCACTGGTGTTACAGTTGGTTATGAAAAAGTTCTTGAAATCAACGGTGTTGGTTATAGAGCGACTAAAACTGGAAAGGATATCACATTCACACTTGGATACTCTCATCCAGTAGTAATGACAGATCCTGAAGGTATCGAAACTGTTCTTGAAGGACAGAACAAGATCACTGTAAAAGGTATCGACAAAGAAAAAGTTGGCCAGTATGCGGCTGAAATCAGAGATAAGAAGAGACCAGAACCTTACAAAGGTAAAGGTATCAAATATGCTGACGAAGTTATCAGACGTAAAGTTGGTAAAACTGGTAAGAAGTAGAAGGAGGAGTGTAAATAAATGGTTAGTAAAGATTCAAAAACTAAAAAACGTGTTAATAAACACAATAGATTACGTAATCGTTTCTCCGGTACTGCAGAAAGACCACGTTTAGCTGTGTTTAGAAGTAACAATCATATGTATGCTCAGATCATTGATGATACTGTAGGTAATACTCTCGTTGCTGCATCTACACTTGAAAAAGGTGTAAAGGCAGAAATCGAAAAGACTAATGACGTTGCAGCTGCAACATTCTTAGGAACTGTAATCGCTAAGAAGGCATTAGAAAAAGGTATCACTAAAGTTGTTTTCGATAGAGGCGGCTTTATTTATCATGGTAAAATCAAAGCATTAGCGGATGCAGCAAGAGAAGCTGGTCTGGAATTCTAGTAGGGGAGGAAAACACATGAAACGTACAATCGTTGATGCTACTCAGTTAGAATTAGTAGACAAAGTAGTAGATATTAAACGTGTTACTAAGGTTGTTAAGGGTGGTCGTACATTCAGATTTACAGCTTTAGTCGTTGTTGGTGACAAGAACGGACACGTAGGTTGCGGCCTTGGTAAAGCAGCTGAAATTCCAGAAGCTATCCGTAAAGGTAAAGAAGACGCAATTAAAAAATTAATCACATTACCACTTGATGAAAATGGTAGTGTACCTCATGATTTCGTAGGTAAATTCGGCAGCGCTTCCGTACTTTTAAAGAGAAGTCCAGAAGGTACTGGTATCATCGCTGGTGGTCCTGCTCGTAACGTACTTGAGTTAGCAGGCTTCAAGAATATCCGTACAAAATCACTTGGATCTAACAACAAGCAGAACGTAGTTCTTGCTACAATTGAAGGATTACGCCAGTTAAAAACTCCTGAAGAAGTAGCGGCACTTCGCGGTATTTCTGTTGAAGGGTTAAGAGGCTAAGAATAGACGGAGGTGTTTAAAGATGGCAAGTAAATTAAAAATCACTTTAACAAAGTCTACCATCGGTGCAATTCCAAAGCACAAAGCTACAGTTGCAGCTTTAGGCTTAAAGAAGCTTCATACTACTGTTGAGTTACCAGATAACGCAGCAACAAGAGGTATGCTTCACCAGGTTAAGCATTTAGTTAAGGTAGAAGAAATCTAATAGATAGAAGGAGGTGCACACATGAATTTAACTGAATTAAGACCAGCAGATGGTTCTAAACAGAGCGCAAACTTCAGAAGAGGTCGTGGACACGGTTCAGGTAACGGCAAAACAGCTGGTAAATACCGGGCTGGAGTCTTGGCCCCTG
>CALZJY010000337.1 GCA_945787925.1 uncultured Anaerosporobacter sp.
AATCGTAGTGATTGATTCGATTCAGACGATGTTTCGTGAAGAGGTCAATTCTGCACCAGGGAGCGTAAGCCAGGTAAGGGAAGCGACTGCTACGTTAATGCATCTTGCAAAGGGATTAGAAATCTGTATCTTTATCGTTGGCCATGTAACGAAAGAAGGGACGGTAGCTGGGCCTAGGGTGCTAGAGCACATGGTAGATACTGTACTGTATTTTGAAGGAGACAACCAGGCGTCCTATCGCATGCTTCGCGGTGTAAAGAACCGTTTTGGTTCTACGAATGAAGTAGGCGTATTTGAAATGCGTACCGAAGGGCTTCGTGAAGTGGCAAACCCAAGTGAGTTTATGTTGAATGGCAAACCAGAAGGAGCCTTTGGTTCTGTGGTCGCTTGTTCCATTGAAGGGACGAGACCGATTCTTGTGGAAGTACAGGCATTAGTAAGTCAGACGTATTATAATATGCCAAGAAGAACGGCAGCAGGTACGGATTATAACCGTGTGAACTTATTACTGGCAGTCATTGAGAAACGACTAGGGGTTCAGCTTTCTAGTTGCGATGCCTATGTCAATGTGGCTGGTGGTATGATGATTCGTGAACCAGCATTGGATCTTTCCATCGTGACTGCAATTTTATCTTCTTATAAGAGCCGGGTACTAGATCCTAGCATGATTTTCTTTGGAGAGGTCGGACTGACAGGAGAAGTTCGTGGGGTCAGCCAGGCAGAGGCCAGAGTAATGGAAGCAATCAAGATGGGATTCAAAGTCTGCGTGCTACCAGAAGTGAATGTAAAGAATCTTGAAAATCTTCCAATTAAATTGATTGGAATTAAGACAATCAAAGAATTGCTTCCGTTAATGCAACGATAACCCAAGTAGAAAAAATGTGGCAAAATAGCGTAAAAACGTAGGTTTTGCCACATTAATTAGAAAAAAATAAAAAAATTGAAAAAAAGTTTAAAAAAACTGTTGACATTTACTTTTTCATAGGGTACAATAAAGAAGTAGTCGCGAGCACGACTTACAGAAAAGAAAAAACAACATAGGGGCATAGTTCATCGGTAGAATAAGAGTCTCCAAAACTCCAGAGCCGGGTTCGATTCCTGGTGCCCCTGTCCTAACGAAGGTCATCGAGTTCAAGAAATTGAGTTCGATGGCCTTTTTCGTTGTGTCTATAAAACCATTCTGTCTTATTGAGAAAAGGAAAAAGATGCATTATACTAAATATGCTTGAGAAAAATAGTACTATCTAAAATTGGAAGAGGGAACTAAGGAGTATATCATGCGAAAACTACTTAAATATTTAAAGGGATATGAAAAAGAGAGTATTATCGGTCCATTATTTAAATTGTTAGAAGCGTGCTTTGAATTGATTGTACCATTAGTAATGGCTAAGATCATCGACGTGGGAATTGCGAAACAAGATATGACGTACATCCTGCAAATGGGTGGCATCTTAGTGTTGTTAGGAGTATTAGGATTAGCATGCTCTCTTACGGCGCAATTTTTTGCTGCAAGGGCCAGCATGGCGTTTGGAACCGCATTGAGGAAAGACTTATTCGAACACATCAACGAGCTTTCCTATGCAGAATTAGATCAAATTGGAACTTCGACATTGATTACGAGGATTACAAGTGACGCCAACCAGGCGCAGACTTGTGTAAACCTAGTGTTACGTCTGTTTTCTAGATCGCCATTTATCGTAATTGGAGCATTGGTGATGGCATTTTTGATCGATGCGAAGACAGCGGTCATCTTTTTGATTGCAATACCAATCCTTGCGATTATTATTTATGGAATCATGTTGATTACGATGCCAATGTATAAACGTGTACAAGGGATCGTAGACCGTGTTTCTTTGATTACAAGAAATAACTTAGTAGGTGCAAGAGTTATCCGCGCCTTTTCAAAACAAGAAGATGAAGAAAAAGAGTTCGTGCAAACCAGTACCAATCTTCGTGAGTTACAGATGAAGGTGGGAAGAATTTCAGGATTACTCAATCCATTTACCTATATCGTAGTAAATGTTGCAATCATTGCAATCATCTGGCAAGGAGGATACCAAGTTAGTATCGGAAACTTAGAGCAAGGGGAAGTCATCGCATTAGTAAACTATATGACGCAAATCCTGATTGCCTTAGTAGCATTAGCAAACTTGATTGTGAATGTAACAAAAGGAGCGGCTTCTGCAAGCCGTATTAATGATATCTTTGCAGTCATGCCTTCGATGAAAGAAGGAAACAAAGAAGCAGGAAACTCGAATGCAGAGTACAAAGTAGAGTTTGACCAAGCATGCTTTGCCTATGCCAATGCAAGATTAGATTCTTTAACAGATCTCTCGCTTAAAGTGAAGCCAGGACAGACAATCGGTATCATCGGTGGTACGGGAGACGGCAAGACGACGATGGTCAACCTGATTCCAAGATTCTACGATGTGCGAAGCGGCATGGTGAAAGTAGATGGCTTAGATGTGAAAGAGTATACCTACGATGCCCTTCGTAAAAAGATTGGAATCGTTCCACAAAAGGCAATGGTATTCAAAGGAACGATCCGCGACAATATGAGATGGGCGAAAAAGGATGCTACGGATGAAGAAATCTATAAGGCATTAGACATTGCCCAGGCAAGAGAATTTGTAGATGGCAAGCCGGATGGTTTGGATACGATGATTATGCAAGGTGGCCAAAACCTAAGCGGTGGTCAAAGACAGAGACTTACGATTGCGAGAGCCTTAGTCGGTGATCCAGAAATCATCATCTTAGATGACAGTGCCTCTGCATTAGATTATGCAACCGATGCCAAACTTCGTGCGGCAATTGCAACGATGGCGAAACTGCAAAGAGTACTTTACTTAGACGGAGAGATTAATATTGACCA
>CALZJY010000338.1 GCA_945787925.1 uncultured Anaerosporobacter sp.
CTCACATTGCCTTCTTGGTCGATTACTGTCGCACTTACAAGCACGTCTTTGATTTCTCCGCCATATGCTCCAGCGTTCATGGCAACTGCACCGCCAACCGTTCCTGGAATACCAGATGCGAATTCAAAGTCTTTGAATGCTTCATTTGCTGCTGCAAACGCCAGTTTTCCTAGCATAATACCCGCCTGTGCTTGCACGCGGTATTTTCCATCTTCTCTTTCTTCGATCGTATAGTCTGCCATACGGTTTCCTATTTGGATAATCACTCCGCGAAATCCTTTATCTCCAACTAATAGGTTGCTACCATTTCCTACGATGTAGTATTCTACCTCTGCTTCCTTACATGCTTTTACTAGAGCTAGTACTTCTTCCAAACAGGCAGGCATTGCAAAAAAGTCTGCTGGTCCACCGATACGAAATGTCGTATGTTTGCTCATTGGCTCGTCTAGTAAAAGGTTCTCTTCCCCTACAATTTCAATTAATTTTTTATATAATAATTCTTTCATTCTATTCTCTCATCATTTCTATTTTTTACTATTAATGTATTCCTATCCATGAAAATTATAATTGTTTTTTAAAGAAACACATCATTCTCAATCATATAATACAATCCTTGAAATGGCAAGCAAAAAGCTACTGTAAAACGCAGGGCTTCCCCTCATTTTACAATAGCCTTTCCTATTACTCAGTAACCATATACGCGCTTCCGTAGATACCTGCATCATTTCCTAATGTTGCAAGTGTAAACGTACGCTCTTTTAGTGCAAACATAACCTTATCGCTGTAATTTTTCTTGATTACCTCTGTAAGGATTTCACCTGCACGGCTTACGCCTCCGCCAATTACAAATGCTTCTGGATCGACTACTTGTGCGATTTGTGCACACGCAAGTCCAAGATACCATCCTAATTGTTCTACAGAATCTTTGGCAACCTCGTCTCCTTCTTTTGCTAAATCAAAGATATCTTTTGCTGTGAAATTCTCAATCTCACGAAGCTTGCTTGGTGTTTCCACACGTGCTAACATGCGCTTTGCCTCTTTTACGATTCCTGTTGCAGAAGCGTATTGCTCTAAGCATCCGCGTTTTCCACATCCGCAAGTGTCTGGTTCTTCATAATTTACCATGATGTGTCCGATTTCGCCGGCAGCACCTTTGGAACCAGTTAACATTTTGTTGTTGATGATTACGCCACCACCAACACCAGTTCCTAGTGTGACCATGACAAGGCTCTTGAATCCTCTTCCGCCGCCTTTCCACATTTCACCTAACGCTGCTACGTTCGCATCGTTTCCTACTTTTACGTTTTGAACGCCAGTAAGGCTCACAACCTCTTCTGCTACGTTAAATACGTCCCATCCAAGGTTTGCACATTTTAATACAGTTCCATCGTCTGTAACAGGTCCTGGAACCCCAATTCCGATTCCTGAGATTTCTTCTGTCTTAATTGCTTTCTCTTCCATCTTTTCTTTGATGCTTGTTGCGATATCGCCTAAAATGGATGCACCATGGTTTTCTTTGTTTGTGACAATCTCCCATTTCTCAAGAAGATTCCCTTCTGTTGTAAACAATCCTAATTTGACCGTTGTTCCCCCAATGTCAACTCCAAAACAATACATAATACATTTCCTCCTTCTCTTCTATTAATTCATTAGATTATTTGTCACTCGGTTATATAACTCTCTTGCTGCATTGTAACCCATCTTCTTCTGACGGTAATTTACCGCGGCAGACTCACAGATCACTGCAAGGTTTCGGCCTGGACGGATTGGTATGCTATGGCATACTACTTTGTTTCCTAAGAACTCCGTATACTTCTCCTCTAATCCCAGACGGTCATATTCTTCTGACTTATTCCATTCCTCTAACTTAATTACCAAATCGATGGATTGTGTATTCTTAACACTTTCTACACCAAACAATGTCTTAACATCGATGATTCCGATTCCTCGAAGTTCAATGAAATGTCGTGTAATATCTGGTGCCGTACCGATTAACGTCTCATCACTAACCTTCTTGATTTCCACCACGTCATCGGATACGAGACGATGGCCTCGTTTGATAAGTTCGAGTGCTGCTTCGGATTTGCCAATGCCGCTCTCGCCCATGATCAATAATCCTTCTCCATAAACGTCTACTAAAACCCCATGAATGGAGATTCGTGGTGCAAGTTCTACCTTTAACCAACGGATTACTTCTGCCATAAAGGAAGACGTGGACCTGTCAGTTTTTAAAATCGGTATATTATACTCTTTTGCTAGTTTTACTAAGGATTGGTCTACTGCTAAATCCCTGCAAAATACGATGCAAGGAATGCGGTATTCAAAAATCCTGCGGAACATATGCTCGCCATGATCGGGAGCCATCTTCTTCATATACGTATGCTCTACATTCCCGATTACCTGGATTCTGTTGGAATCGAAATAATCGAAAAATCCAGCAAGCTGAAGCGCTGGTCTATTCACATCCGTTTGAGTGATTTGAATCTCGTCCGTATCAATATCCGGCGTGCAATTCGTCAATTTCATTTTCTCTATTAATTTTGTCAAAGATACTGAATACATTACATCCATCCTTTCAGTGGGTTCCTTCCCCGAGAATACATAACATATTTTACCACGACTATCTAAGAACGGCAATAAAACGTCACATATTTTGCTTTTTTTCTATCTTTTTATGGAAGAATAGATACACTTCCTCAGCCGCCTTCTGATTCATGCTAGGCACCTGCATCAGCTCATCCACTCCTGCTTCCCGAATTGCTTCGATGCTTTGGAACTGCTTCATCAGTGCCTTCCTTCTTGTAGGCCCGATTCCTGGGATGTCATCTAGGATGGATTTCACCTGTGCCTTGCTTCGCAA
>CALZJY010000339.1 GCA_945787925.1 uncultured Anaerosporobacter sp.
TGTAGCTGCTGGCCTATATTTGCTCTATGACTCCAGTACTGGGTTCTCTGCCTTTTTTGCTGGTGTATTATGCTTACCCATATTGGAACTAACACAATGGAAACGGAGAGATTGATACTTCCCAGATTCGAGTATTCTGACTATGAAGCAATGCGTAAGTATCGGTTCTGCTTTTCAAGGTAAAGGACTTGCAACAGAAGCAACAAAAGCGGTGATCGCATATGGATTTGATAAGAGTCATCTGCACAAGGTTCAGATTTGTACCAAGACGATCAATATTCCATCGAAACGAGTGATTGAAAAAATGTAGTTTTACCTATGAAGGCACATATAGTAGACTTCTGAAAACAAAAAGACGTATAATAAAGGGAAAAATAGGAAAAGGGGAGAAAATAACGAATGAGTACATATCAATTAAAAAATGAGGAACTAGAAATCACAATAAATTCCCATGGAGCCGAGCTTACATGTTTAAGGGATGTAAAATCTGGCAATAACTATTTATGGGATGCGAAACCAGAATACTGGGCACGCTATTCCCCAGTTTTATTTCCACTAGTAGGAGGCCTTCGTGGTAAAGAATATACTTACCAAGGAGCTAAATACAAAATGAGTCAACATGGATTTGCTCGCGATATGGAATTTAGCTTAAAAGAACAAACAGACGATACCATCTGGTTTGTTCTACACAATACTGAAGAGACGATGGCAGTGTATCCATTCCCATTCGCATTAGAAATAGGCTACCAGCTTTCAGGCCGTGCGTTACGCGTAATGTGGAAGGTGCATAATACAGGACAAACTAACATGTATTTCTCCATTGGTGCGCATCCAGCGTTTCGATGTCCGATTATGCCACAGACAAAAAGAGAAGAGTACTATATACAGTTTGAGGGAGCTGACGAACTTACCTATCGGCTTCTCACAAAGGACGGATTGGCACAGAAAACAACGAATTCCTTACAAACGGCGGGTGGAATCATACCATTCGATAAACAATTGTTTTCTAATGATGCATTAGTGTTTGAACACGATCAGGCACAGAGTGTATCCTTGCTTACGAAAGAAAAGGTGCCATATATCACGGTCCGCTTTGACGCTCCAGTATTTGGAGTGTGGACACCGACATGTGGAGATGCGCCATTTATCTGTATCGAACCTTGGTATGGAAGGTGCGATGCAGAGGATTTCTCCGGTGAATTACAAGACCGGGAATGGGGCAATCACCTCTCTGAAGGAGAGACGTTTGAAGCATCCTATGAAATCGAGGCACACAAGATATAAGCTAAATTTAATACCTTTTTCATGGTCAATAAAGCTCGTTTATGCTATAATAAAGGCATAACATAGTTCCAACAAGAATAGATTGGAGTGATTGTAATGAATAAGATAATAACCATCAGTAGACAATACGGTAGTGCAGGTAGGGAGATAGGAAAGAAGCTCGCCGAAGAGTTAGATATTCCATTTTATGATAATGAGATTATAACGAGAGCTGCCAAGGAAAGCGGCTTTGCAGAAGCAGCCTTTCATCGTGCAGAACAAAAGGCAACAAACAGCTTATTGTATTCCATTGCGATGGGACTCAATTCCTATGGTACGCAGGAATTTGGATATTCCAGCTTGTCATTAGATGATCGCATTTATCTTGCACAATCAGAAGTCATACATAAGTTGGCGGATGAGGGACCTTGTGTCATAGTAGGAAGATGTGCGGATTATATCCTTCGTAATCATAAGAATGTGGTAAACATCTTTATTTGGGCATCCCTTGATGCAAGAGTAAAGCGTGCTACAAGTAGTTATGAATTACCACAGAACAAGGCTGCAGAGCAGATCTTGAAGATTGACAAACGTAGGGCCAATTATTACAATTACCATGCAAATGAGAAATGGGGAAGAGCAGACAATTACCATATGAGTATTCAAAGCGATGTCCTAGGCATTGATGGTACGGTAAAAACGATCAAAGACTTCTTGTTAGGAATGAAATAGACAAAGAGGTAGAGAGTTCTCTTGCGATAGGAACAGGAGAACTCTTTTTTCTTGTTGTAATCAGGGATAATGAGCTGCAAGAAAAGCCTCTGTAAAAAGAAATAAGTAATAGGTGGGAAGAAATGAATTTTAAGAACAAAATGAACCGACAGTACATGACGATTTCCTTATACGTAATCGCGACATGTATTATTATTTACAGCCTGAGCCTGATTGCGAAGAATGCACCGGCAATTTACGCAGTAGTGATGCACAAGCTAGTGAGGGTTCTTGCAATCTTAAAACCAATCCTAATCGGATTCGCACTGGCTTACATCTTAGATGGAGCAGTGGGTTGGTTTGAAGAAAAGTATAAACGAATCAAATATGTAAACCGTTTAAAGTCCACAAGAGGACTAGCAGTAATGACCGTAGTGGTACTAGTATTAGGGGGATTCGCCTTAATCTTATCACTACTAGTCTACAGCGTTACGGATCAAATCCGTGTTGTAAACTTTGATAGTTTGGCGACATTAGTAGAAAACTATGCAAACAGTCTTACGAAGTTTTCGAAGATGTTGACAGAACGTCTGAATACGATGAATATCGAATCTGCGGAAATCAGCAAGATGGTGAAAACTATTTCGGATTATATGATGAACCTTGGAACGAACTTCCTAAGCAGCTTAATGAACTCGTTAAGCAACGTGACAGGAATCGTAACGACAATCGCATTCAGTTCCATTATTGCAATCTACTTCTTAATCGACGGAAAGATGATCAAAGAAGTAATAGGAAAAGTATCCTATGCGTTATTTAGCGATAGTGCAAATGCTAGAATGAAACGTTTCCTTAGAGATGCAGACCAGGTATTCTCTGGCTAT
>CALZJY010000340.1 GCA_945787925.1 uncultured Anaerosporobacter sp.
AGAAGAAATAATGGCATCCATTCTGTTTTGAGCTTTTTCTGTAGACCAGTCAGCAGTTGCTACATCTGCAAATTCCTTGGAACCGGATTTCACCACTAATTTTCCACTTTCAATGTATGGTTTTAATACATCCATAGCACCGTTGTAGAAGAATTTTGCGTTGTTATCTCCTGGATCGCCAGTGAAGATTTCAAGATTGAAAGGTCCTTTGCCTTCTTTCAATGCTAATTTTTCTTCGATATATTGTCCTTGTTTCGTTCCTACCATGTAATTATCAAATGTTGCATAGTAAGAAACGGCATCTGAATTCATGATTAAACGGTCATACGCGATAACTGGAATCTTAGCATCTTTTGCTTGTTGTAATACAGTTCCTAAGGAATCGCCATCGATAGAAGCAATTACTAATACCTTGCAGCCATTACTGATCATTGTTTCAATTTGTGAAACCTGAGTTGCGATATCATTGGATGCATATTGCAGTTCTACCTCGTATCCAGCTTTCTCTAACTCTTTTTTCATGTTCTCCCCATCTTGATTCCAACGTTGCAAGTCTTTCGTTGGCATTGCTACACCGATACGGCTGCCATCTCCAGCTCCACCGGAAGTCTTTTTCGTCTTGCTGCATCCAGCGAGTAAGCTGATCCCCATTACTCCACATAACATCATCGTCAATAGTTTTTTCCTCATTTTGTTTCCCCCTATATTGTTTTTCTTTCTAATAAAACTATACCATAGGGCCTATAGCAAATAATTTGGAAGCCATGAGGTTATTTTGTGCTATTTTCTAGCACTCGTTTTCTGACTAGTATATTTTTGTTTCGTACTAGCATAAAAAAGCTGTAACTAGTATAAACGTCTAGTTACAGCCTTGTTTACTTAATATTCATATAGATATCTTCCCTGGAATGAAATCCATCCTGTATGATTAGGTCAATATTTGTCTTCGTTATGGCAATGGGGTCTAATCCTTTATACGGTACGTCATAGGTGCCATCAAAAAATGTACTCTGTGTTTCAACCTCCTCGCCTTTTGCAAACTTTATGGCATACTCTGCTGCCAGACCTGCCAACTTGGATACTGGCTTATATACTGTGTGCCCTCTACTATTCTCTGGCAGGCTTCCAGATCCGCATCCTGTCCTACGACACAGACATTCCCCGCAAGTTTCCGTTCGGAAAGGGCACGTATAACCTGGCCAGCGATACCATCGTTTCCACACATGATCGCTTCCACCTGTTTTCCCTTTGCCAGATATTCAGAAAGCCACTCATAGCCATCTTCTGCATGCCACGCCGTTGCATAATGGCGTTCCACAATCTTATATTCCCTTGTATTAATATTACCTAGGAATCCGTCCTGTACCAAAGAGACATTATTGTCTTCCCTAGGACCGCACATCATAAAAATGCTATTGCCTTGTTTCGTCTGATTCATAATGGTGAGCGCCATAAGTTCCCCCACCTTTTCATTATCAAAGGTAATATACAAATCCACATCGGCATTCTTTACTAAGCGGTCATAAGAAATAACCTTGATTCCTTGCTTTCTGGCTCGTTTGACGGCATCGGTAACTGCATCGCTATTGATTGGCACAATGACGATTACATCTACCTGCTTGTCAATAAACTTCTCTAATAACCGCTTTTGCTCATTTACATCCCCGTTTGCGTTCTCAATGAAAACATCCGCGCCTAATTCGTCCTTTGCCTTAGTTTCAAATGCTTCCTTATCCCTTTGCCATCGTTCGATAATGAACGAATCAAAAATCACACCTATGGATATGGAAGAACGCTCTTTCTTTTTGGACTCACAGCCTATCAAAGAACTTCCTACCATACAAATGATTACAACAACCACGACTCCCCGTTTCCACATTTATGATCGACCCTCCCTAAATTCCGAAGGAGTGATTCCTTCGTATTTCTTAAAGATCCTACTAAAATAATTTGGGTCACTATATCCACAGCTTGCACATACTTCTTTTATGCTAATCGTTTTATCCTGTAATAGCTTCTTGGCGGCAGAAATCCGAACCTTCGTTACATATTCGATAAAGTTCATTCCTGACACATCCTTAAATAGCTTGCTGAAATAATAGGAGCTGACATCCACCTTTCGGGACACAAACTCCAAGGAAAGGTCCTTTTTATAATTCTCCTGGATATAGGCTTTTGCCTGCTCCACAATATTGTTGGTATACTCTGTCTTCTTGCTCGCTACATTTCTAGCCGCAATCACAATCTTGGCAATAAACCATCTCTCCACCTCGGAAAGTTCTTGGAATTCCATAAGCTCTGGCAGATAATCCTTCCTTGCTCGAAAATGATACGTCATCCCCCCACTCTCATATGCAATATGCTCTGCAAGCAATACGAACTCTAACACCTTAAGCTTAATATCCATCTTATAGGAAGCAAAATGCTCCTCCATCCATTGAAAGAAAATTGTGGCAGCAGACTTAGCATCCTCCTCATTCCCTCGTCGAATACTTTCGAATAAATCGCTTTCAACTTCTGTTGGATAGTCTTCCTCATACTCACAACAAATGGGCAAATCCTTGCAATGGGCAATCGTATGATCCGTATTCTTTAGCGCATTGAGTGCTTCTTGATAAGACGTATAGATTTCCTGTATGGAGCGAATACTTCCGATTCCAATTCGAAACCGTAGCTCAAACATATGGTTTAGCTTATGTACCAATTCCCTTGCCTTCATAATGAATTTGCTACGATTCTCATAATTCTCTTCCTGACATTCCTGTGGAAGGAAACAAGGAATCTTATTCGTAAGCATCGGCCCAACGATACAAGGCATATACTCCTTAATGATTTCTCGAACCGCCGTATAGGAC
>CALZJY010000341.1 GCA_945787925.1 uncultured Anaerosporobacter sp.
TCTTTATCTGCTCCATTCTCCTCTTTCCTTCCTAAATTATCGTTCTCGTTATAAGCATATCTTTTTATGTAAACTTTTTCCACCAGATTTCTGTCCTATTAATGACTATTTACTTCTAATTTAACATAAAACAAAGTGTGTGTTCCACACACTCTCGCGTCTTCTAACCCATTCATGGAACACACACTTTGCCGCGCCGAGTGGGATTCGCTGTCTTTCAAGCGAATTTCTTCCTTTTCCCCGAGTGTGCATTCTACGCCCTTCTTTTGTAAGCGTCCTATCAAACACGCCTTCAAAAAAGACGTCACCGCCAGTATAATAAGTTACTGGCGCTGTGACGTCTTAGTGTTTTTGCATTTTTCAGGTATCTTTTCCGACCATGGAAGCAAGTCTGATGCCTGTTGTATACCATTCCTTTGAATCTGCTCAAAGACATACTCAAGATAATATAACGGTTTCAGATCATTCGCAATGGCTGTTTGTATAATGCTGTAGATCAATGCAGAGGCATTGGCTCCATTCTGGGTATTCGAAAATAGCCAGTTTTTACGGCCAATCACGAATGGCTTTATGGATTGCTCCGCTAAGTTGTTGCTAAGCTGAATACGACCATCCTTTAAAAAGTTACATAAATATTCCTTTTGATTTTGGGCATACGTAATCGCCTTGCCAAGCAGACTTTGTGGCAAAGTTTTAAGGGCTAGGGTATCTAGCCATATGTAAAATTCTTCGATTATCTTCTTTGACTCAGTCTGTCGTAACAAAAGTCGTTCTTCATAACCGTATGCTCGTTCATCCGCTTTTCGTTCAATGGCAAAGAGTTTCTGAATATAGGCCTCACCTTGTTTGGCCTCTTCATTGCTCTGGTTTATTTTCCATGCCTCGTGGAACTTCCTTTTTGCATGAACAAAGCATCCGCATAACGTGATGTTTTCTAGTTTTTTATAACCACTATATCCATCGCAATGCAGGTATGTTCCTCCCCAATTCTTTAGGAATGATACGGCATGTGCGCCACTTCGTCCAATCTGATAATCATACAGAATAACAGGATGATCCGTACATTCAGACGTGCGATACAGCCACATGTAGGATTTCGTAGTGCTCTCTCGTCCTGGTTCCCTTAGCACTTCTAACGTAGTCTCATCTGCATGTAACAGTTCATTTGCTAACAGTTCCTTCTTTAGTTCTACCATAAGTGGCTTTAGTAATTCAGCACCCTTGATTGTCCAGTTGGAAAGGTTCTGTCTCGTCAGCATTACTCCATACCGTTTAAACTCTTGTTCCTGTCGATGCAGAGGCATCGCATTCGTATACTTCTGATTCAAAATATACGCCATGATGCTAGGAGAAACCATGCTCTTTGGAATCAATGCTTTTGGACTGGATGCACGCTTGATGAATCCCTCTGTTCCAGTTTTATCACAGTTTCTACAGCTATAAACATACGTGATGTGTTCTACAACCTTCACCTTTGCTGGAATGATTTTTAATTCTTTGCGGATTTCTTTCTTCATTTCAGTTAGTTTGGAGCCACACACATCACAGACTTGTTCTTCCTCTGGAAGTTTATATTCAATGGTTTCTACCGGAAGTGTGTCAAACTTTGAACCACGTTTTGCTTTTTTTCGTTTATGAGCAGGAATCAAAGTCGTTTCTTCTGGTTCGGTTGTAATCGGTTCACGTAAGACCTCTACCTCATTGAATAAATCAGAAAAAACGTCAACAAGAGTAAGCTGGTCTTCGTCTGCTTTTTCAGAAGAAGAACCAAACTTTTCTTTTTGACGTAGTTTTAATTGTTCCATATACCAGTTGTTCAGCTGCTCTAAGGACGCTATTTTTTGTTCGTTCGCTTTTAATTTGGACTTTAAAGCTTCATTTTCCGCCTGTAATTTTTCGATTAAGTTCACTCTAAAATCCTCCCTTTTCATCACTTGATTTCTAGGTATATTATACCATATTTTTTGTAAGAAATCCAGTAATTTAAGGGGTTTTCCATACTTCTTGTCGTTTGATTTTTTGACGTACGCCAGGCGCTTTAATTAGATTTTCAAAATCTGCTAATGTTACATTCATAGTAGCTTCTTCGTCCGAAGGTTCGGGCCAAGTAATGCTGCCTTTTTCTAATCGTTTGAAATGAACCCAGAAACCGTTCTCTTCCCAGACTAGCAACTTCACTCTGTTACGTTGCCTATTACAGAAGGCAAATATGACCTTTTCGGTGGGATCTAGCATAAAGTTATGCTGAACAATCTCACATAGCCCATTTATGCTCTTTCGCATGTCGGTTTTCCCACAGGCAAGAAACACCTTATATTCGTGGTAGTTAAACATTGGCATTATTCACCGCCTTCACTAACTTTGTTAAAAGGGAAATCGGCGTTGCTTCCGTAATATGTACTTTACATATCCCGACCTCAACAAGAAGGC
This sequence comes from uncultured Anaerosporobacter sp., assembly GCA_945787925.1. Lineage (GTDB taxonomy): Bacteria > Bacillota > Clostridia > Lachnospirales > Lachnospiraceae > KM106-2. The sequence goes on from CALZJY010000341.1 coordinate 2,431, forward strand.
CAGTGGTTGCATCTTGTGAAACTTTAGCTGCAATATCGTCAGGCTGCTCGGTAAGTTCTACAAATCTCACTGTTTCCTGGCTTTCTTTGTATGACGCCAGCCATTTACAAAAGGTTGTATAAGGAATCCCCTTTTCTTTACACCATGCCGTTTTCTGTAGGCCACTTGCAAGGAAGTCATGAATTAATGCGGTACGCTCTGCTTTTGATCTGATCTTTGATTTCGCCATTTGGGCTACCTCCATATTTAATTATAGAAGTAGTATAGCGGAAAGGCTGGATGGAGAATAGGCGTACTTGATGGGACGCTTACAAATGTCATATAATACCTGTTGAAGAAGGTTTTGGTATAAGGAGTCTTATGATGCAGGAAAAAGTAGTTGACAATGAATTGGAGATTGACTTAGTCGATTTGGCCGTATTC
>CALZJY010000342.1 GCA_945787925.1 uncultured Anaerosporobacter sp.
CGATTTCAGGAAATGGATTCTTCGCAGTAAAATTAAGCGATGGTTCCATGGCATACACTCGTAATGGTTCGTTCAATGCGTCTGCAACCGAAAATGGAACGACGCTCTGCGATGCTGACGGAAATCCATTATTAGACGTAGAAGGAAATGCAATCGAACTTCCAGCAGGATACAATATTGCAAAAATGAGTGTAGATGGGAAGGGCAATATCAGCTTTCCAGACGCAAACGGAGCCTACCAAGCGACTGGCATCAAGATTGCCTTATACCAATTTGCAAATCCATCTGGTTTGACAAAAATCGGAGGTTCCAATTACCAAGTAAGCGGAGTTTCTGGAGAACCGGTATTAGAAGGCGAAGAGGAAGGCAGCTCGATCAGCACCATCCAGCAAGGATATCTAGAAGCCTCTAACGTGCAGGCGGTAGATGAAATGGTAAACCTAATCGTGGCACAACGTGCATACGAAATGAACTCTAAAATCATCAGTGCATCCGATACGATGCTGCAGCAAGCAAACAACTTAAGAGGATAGGAGGATAGACGGTGAGCATATCCATCAATTCTGCTTCTATGTATCAGCTATATGATATGGCAAGCATGAACAATAAGAACAAGTTAGAATCCCTATCTTCGAAAGATCTTGAAACGGCAGAAGATCAGGAATTATTAGAAGCATGTAAGGCATTTGAAACATATTTTGTAGAACAAGTCTTTAAAGAAATGTCCAAAACGGTAGAAACAAGTTTGAAGAATGAATATACAGAATATTTCGGTGACATGCTACAAGAAAAATATGCAGAAAATGTGACAGAAAGCGGTTCTCTTGGGATCGCCCAGTTATTATATGAGTCTATGAAGCGATAAATAAGATAGAATCATGACGAAAAGACTGTTCAAAGCTAAAATTCTTAGTTTATGAACAGTCTTTTTCATGTATAATAATACTATTGAACCAAGACATGGTGGAGGTGACGAATTGGAAGAAGAAGTACTTGAAGGATATGTAGATCGAATTGTTTATCGAAATAGTGAGAATGGATACACGGTACTAAGCCTAGTGCGTGATGATATAGAGATGACAGTGGTAGGAACGTTTACGTTCATTAATGAAGGGGAATTTATTTCGGTAACAGGAAATTATACAAAGCATGCCGTTTATGGAGAGCAGCTAGTAATGAAGTCCTATGAAATTAAGGAGCCGGAAGATTTATATTCCATGGAGCGTTATCTTGGCTCAGGAGCCATCAAAGGCGTGGGAAGCGCATTGGCTGCCAGGATCATCCGCAAGTTTAAGAAAGACACGTTCCGCATCATTGAGCAGGAGCCAGAACGACTGTCGGAAGTAAAAGGAATTTCGGAACGTCTTGCAAGAGAGATTTCAGAACAGTTTGAAGAAAAACGAGATATGCGTAATGCCATGCTGTTCCTACAAAAATACGGCATTTCGACCACATTTGCAGTGAAGATTTATAAGGAGTATGGAGAGAGGATGTATGACATCATCAAGCAAAATCCTTATAAGTTGGCAGAGGACATTAGTGGGATTGGATTTAAGCATGCCGACGAGATTGCAAGGAATGTCGGCGTGAACGTGGATAGTGAGAACCGAATCAAGGCAGGAATCACATATGCGTTAACCAATGCCACGGCATTTGGGCATACCTTCTTGCCGGAGAATGAATTACTCTCCACAGCAAGCGAGTTATTAGGCGTCGATATGGAAAAAATCAGCCATGAAATCATGGATATGGTGATTGATAAGAAGATCGTAATCAAAGAAGTCGAAGGCAGAAGGGTCATCTATCATGCCAGTTATTATTTTATGGAATTAAACTGTGCAAGGATGTTAGCAGACCTAGATATCAAATATGACATTCCGGAGGAAGCCATCTTAAATCAGGTAAGGCAGATTGAAGCAAACACGAAGATGATGCTTGATGACATGCAACGCCTTGCCGTATGCGAAGCAGCAAAGAACGGCTTGCTGATCATCACTGGTGGTCCTGGTACTGGTAAGACGACGACAATCAATCAGATCATTCGATTTTTCGAGAGCCAAGGACTTGAAATCTTGCTTGCCGCTCCAACCGGAAGGGCAGCAAAACGTATGAGTGAGACGACGGGGTATGAGGCACAGACGATCCACCGCCTATTAGAGCTAAATGGGGGAATGGAAGAAACGGGCGGAAGAATGCAGTTTGAACGAAATGAGGAAAATCCATTAGAGGCAGATGCCATCATCATCGATGAGATGTCCATGGTGGATATCAGCCTGATGAATGCATTCTTAAAGGCAGTAAGCGTAGGAACGAGAGTCATCCTTGTAGGGGACGTGAACCAGCTTCCAAGCGTTGGGCCAGGAAACGTCCTAAAGGATATCATTGACTGCGGCTGTTTCAACGTGGTGAAACTATCTAAAATCTTCCGTCAGGCAGCAGAAAGCAACATCATTACGAATGCCCATAAAATCAATGCGGGCCAGTCAATTAATATGGATAACAAGAGTAGGGATTTCTTTCTGCTACAACGTGATAATGCCAATGTTATCATAAATGTAATGTTACAGCTTATTATGCAGAAAATGCCTAAATACGTGGATGCTACCCCTTATGATATTCAGGTACTTACTCCGATGCGCAAAGGGGAACTAGGTGTTGATAGGCTTAACCAGATTCTTCAGCAGTATTTGAATCCACCGAGTGAGGATAAGAAAGAGAGAGAAACAACGCAGGGACTTTTCCGAGAGGGGGATAAAGTCATGCAGATTAAGAATAACTACCAGATTGAGTGGGAAGTGAAGAATAATAGAGGGTTCCTGCTTAATAGTGGAACAGGA
>CALZJY010000343.1 GCA_945787925.1 uncultured Anaerosporobacter sp.
TAATGAGAACGAAGTGTGTAAAAAAAAAGTCCGTCAAACGACAGACTTTATAGTGTATTTTCGTAAATTAAGAACACCTCGCGTTCGTCCTTTCTATGTAAGGCGGATGCGGGGATTTTTTGTGTTAATTGAAATTCTGTATAGTTGGAAAGGTAGTACATATACTCGCTATCTGGATAGTACATGATCAGCCTTACTTTCCTTGGGGTACGATAAATAGATTCCTGAATCTGTCCAAGGGTATGCATAAAGATTTCAATCGAGAATGGATTAAAGAAATAGAATACGGTCTGATCATCTTCGACCGGATAGTTCTGTGCTGCCATATGGTAAAAGCTAATTTCTTCTTTATGTGTTCCTTTATAGGAAGCCAGGTTTTCTAAACAGTTTTCATAATATTCTTTGTTATATTCAATTCCGCAAGCCTTACATTGGAAGCGGTGGTGGATGTAGAAGATAACACGTCCAAGACCGCAACCATAGTCCACGAAGGAATCTTGTTTGGATAATGGGTATTGATCAAAAAATTCATCCAAGATTTCATAAGGGGTAGGCTCGTATCTGTGATTATAATACGTATCTTTGCCATCCTTTTGGACCTCATCGGTTTGTATGTTTAAAAGATGTTCCATAGAGTAGTTAATTTCCTTTCGCGATAAGATGTGACTCTGGAAGCTGGTGGCTCCTTATGATTTGTCGAATGGTATGGAACAGATATGGCTTTAGTTCCTCAAGAGTCACTGGATCTTGATAAAGAATGGCACTATATACCGTAGAACTTACCAGTTCCACAATCATGAAAATCATCATTTCCGGGTTGTGAAACGTATGGGGAGAGTCTTTAAGCATCTTCACATACACACCATGGAAATCGATGTCATTTTCAGCTGGCGTAATGAGTGCGTTTTTGAAAATGCCCCAGCTTAAATTTTTTGAAATAAATGTAAGGAGCGACTGATTTCGCTCTAAGTCGTCGATTATGTGGTTTATAATAAAGATGATCGAGTCTTCGAAGTCGGTAATATCCGAGTCCAACAATGCATCGTGTGCAGATTGGAACAGCTCGCTAGACTTATGTGAGATTAGCTTGTTGCGTAGGTCATATTTATCTTTGAAGTATAAATAGAAGGTACCCTTTCCTACGCCTGCGGTATCTACAATGTCTGAGATCGATGTTTTTGTAATTCCTTTGGTTAAAAAAAGGTCAAACGCCGTATTTAATATGGAATCGTGCTTGAGTTTCTTTTTGATATCCAGTTTTTCCATCGATCGGACCTCCTTTCTTAGAATTCCAAACTTATCAAAGTTTTGGAAAATATTGACTGATAGTCACTTTTGTGTTATAACAATCATATCATATGAAATGACCAATGGTCAATTATCAGATGTGAATTTACATATCAGGGGAGGAGAACGCATGATCAGGTTTGGGAAAGCAGTTGTCAAATCGCGATGGGTAATCTTTATTGTCGGACTATTATTACTCATCCCATCCGTAATTGGCATGGCTGCAACAAGGATCAACTATGATATCCTGTCTTATTTGCCTAAGGATATCGAGACGATGCAAGGCCAGGATATTCTAACAAAAGAATTTGGAACAGGAGCCTTTTCCATGTTCGTCGTAGAAGGTATGGAGAATAAAGATGTGGCGAAGATGAAAGAAAAGGTCGAAGCTGTTGACCATGTAAAGAAAGTAATATGGTACGACAGTCTAGCAGACTTATCTATTCCGATGAGCATGTTGCCAGATAAGTATTATAAGCAGTTCAATAGTGGAAAGTCCACGTTGATGGCAATCATCTTCGATACAACGACTTCGGCAGATGAGACAATGGATGCCATAACAAAGATTCGTTCGATTGCAGGAAAACAATGTTTTGTCAGCGGCATGTCGGCAGTAGTAACCGATACCAAATATCTGACGAACCATGAGGAACCAATCTATGTATGTATTGCAGTCGTATTATTGATCATCGTATTAGGCATTACGATGGATTCTTTTTTGGCTCCAGTATTCTTCCTAATCAGTATAGGTATGGCAATTCTATATAACTTGGGAAGCAATTATTTCTTAGGAGAAATTTCGTACATAACCAAAGCATTAAGTGCTGTATTACAACTTGGAGTAACCATGGATTACACCATCTTCTTATGGCACAGTTATGAAGAACAAAAAGAAAGGTATCAAGGAGATAAGAACCGTGCAATGGCTCATGCGATTGCCAATACGGTAACTAGTGTGGTGGGAAGTTCCATTACTACCGTTGCAGGATTTTTAGCCTTATGCTTCATGACATTTAGCTTAGGTATGGACCTTGGTCTTGTTATGGCAAAAGGTGTTGTATTCGGTGTAATTGGCTGTGTTACGATTTTACCTAGCATGCTTTTGATCTTTGATAAATTAATTTCAAAAACATCTCATAAACCACTAATTCCAGAGATGGATAAGATTTCGAAATTCATAATCAAACACTACTATATCTTCCTTATCGTGTTTGCAATCTTAATCCTTCCAGCTTGGTATGCGCAGAACCATGCCAGCGTGTACTATAACTTGGATGATACGCTTCCGGATACCCTACAGAGTACGGTTGCAAATAAAAAGTTAGAAGAGTACTACAACATGAATGCTGCCCATGTCATTTTGATAAGCAACAAGTTAGAGAGAAAGCAGATTGATTCGATGTTAAAAGAAGTCGAAGATGTTGCAGGTGTGAAATGGGCACTTGGCATAGAGTCTCTGATTGGACCTGGAGTTCCCGAAAACATGATTCCAAAATCCGTGAAAGAGATGTTAAAGAACGACAAATGGGAAATGATGATGGTAAATTC
>CALZJY010000344.1 GCA_945787925.1 uncultured Anaerosporobacter sp.
AAGCCATTGGTATTCCATAAGGAAGCAAAAGATAAGTTCCTTCAAACGGTACTTCCAAAAATCTTTGAAACAATGGAGCTTGATATTCCAACGGAATTACAGGATAAATATATCGTAGCGGATTTAAAACCATCCATTTATTTAGATAAGCACAAAGCCAATGTACGTGCGACAGTGAAATTCCAGTATGGAGATTATGAAGTAAATCCACTAGATTACGTTGCGAAAGACGGATTGATCATTGTTCGTCAGCCAGAAAAAGAAAATGAGATTATCTCATTATTAGAAGACATGCATTTTGTGCCAAGTTGCAATTATTATGCATTACGTGATGAACGTTTTATCTTTGAGTTCTTAACAGTAGGCGTAGGCGAGCTTAGCCAAAGTTGCGAATTGTATTATTCTGACGATTTCAAGAACTTTACACTTCGTAATCCAGGAAAGCTTACAACGGCATTGAAAGTAAATAATGATATCAACATGTTAGAGATGGAATTTAATTATGACGAGATTCCTCGTGAAGAACTACGTGCGTTATTCCACTCCCTACAATTAAAGAAAAAGTATCATCGCTTGAAAAATGGAGCATTTATCTCTCTAGAAGATGAGAACTTTGCATCAATCTCTGACATCTTTGATAAACTTGATGTAGAAGAAGAAAACATTAGTGAGAATGGCTTGATGCTTCCAAAGAATTCTGCAGTATATGTAAACAATTTGGTGGAAGATTCTGAGCAGTTCTTTGTAGAAAAGAATGAAGAGTTCGTAAAATTAGTAAATGGTATCGTAGAGCCAAGTACGTCTAACTTTGAATTGCCAACGGGCATCGACGTACAACTTCGACCATATCAGGTGACTGGTTACAAATGGTTGAAGACGCTTGCGAAAAATGGACTTGGCGGAATCCTAGCCGATGATATGGGGCTTGGTAAGACATTGCAGACAATCGTGTATGTAACAAGCTGCATCGAAGAGATGGAAGCTGGCAGCCAAGAAAAAATGCCATTTTTAATCATTTGTCCGACATCCTTAGTATACAACTGGCAAGATGAGTTCCATAACTTCGCACCACATATCCGTACGGTAGTCGTAAGTGGTGCTCCAGAGGTTCGCAAGGAATTAATCGAAAGCCATGTGGAGAATGATGTCATCATTACTTCTTATCCATTAATCCGTAGGGATATTGAACATTATAACAATGTGAAGATCCATACGGTGTTTATTGATGAAGCGCAATTTATTAAAAATGCGAACTCTATTAGCGCCAAAGTAGTAAAACAAGTGAAAGCACAATATCGTTTTGCACTTACGGGTACACCAATCGAAAACAGCTTATCTGAACTTTGGTCCATCTTCGACTTCATTATGCCTTACTATTTATTTAGCCATGCGAAATTCTCAGAACGCTATGAGAAACCAATCATCCGTGAAAATAATCAAAAGGTGTTAGAAGACTTAAGCCGTCATATTCAACCATTCATCTTACGAAGAATGAAGAAAGACGTATTAGAAGAGTTACCAGAAAAGATCGAAAGCAAGTATTTAACAGATATGACAGAGGAACAACGTGCAATCTATCTTTCGTATATGGAAAGTATCCGTAATGATATTACGAGAGAAATCAATGAAAATGGTATTGCTAAGAGTCAGATAAAGATCCTTGCAGCCCTTACAAGACTTCGTCAGATTTGTTGTCATCCATCTACGTTCATAGAAAACTACCAAGGAGGTAGTGGTAAGCTCGATCTGTTAATGGATTTATTACCAGATATTATTTTAAATGGTCATAGAATCTTAATCTTCTCCCAATTCACTTCCATGTTAGGATTGATTGAAGAAGAATTAAAGAAACAAGGAATCAACTACTTCTATTTAGAAGGTTCTACTGCAATGGAAGAGCGTGCAGATTATGTACGTCGTTTCAATGAAGGAGAAGGTGATGTATTCTTAATCTCCTTAAAAGCAGGCGGTACAGGTCTTAACCTTACTGGTGCAGATACTGTAATTCATTTTGACCCTTGGTGGAATCCAGCGGTAGAAGAACAGGCAACTGACCGTGCATACCGTATCGGACAAAAGAACAAGGTTCACGTAATCAAGTTAATTACAAAAGGTTCGATTGAAGAAAAAATCTATAAATTACAGCAACGCAAGAAAGCATTATCCGAAGCAGTTATTCAGTCTAAGGAAGTATTTATTAACAAACTTAGCCGTGAAGAAATTGAAGACTTATTCCGTGATTAATGCAGTAATAGGCTGAAAAACGGGAGATTCCATCGTATGTGATGGAATCTCCCGTTTCTTATTATTAGGATTCTAAATATTGATTATAATAGTCCTCAATCAATTCGTCAGCATAAGACTCGCTATCGATATCAAAGGCTTCAAATAGCTGAGCTTTCATATATTCAACCTTTTTAAAATAGATCACTTCATCGGCTAATGTAGGATCCTCGAATTTTGAAAGTTCTTCCGGTGTCATGTGTTCTTTTAACCAATCAGTAATGGAAGATGTGCTTTCCTCTTCTTTTGCAATCTCATGATACATTTGTTTGGACTCAATCAATGACTTGACTGCTACAAAGATAAAGAATAAACATACAATCGTAAGTACTGTATATTGGAAGTAGCTATTGAAGAAATTCAATACATTTGCAACATTTAATGCGGTGAAAATAAGACCGAAGATTCCGAATAGCATGAAAATCCAGAACGTAGAGCGTAAATCATTGTAGCGGTCTTTCTTCTTTACATATGTAGTAGAAGACTCCGGCATGATTTTTGTGATTGCAACATCCTTTTGTTCTTGTTTCATAATCTCTTCCGCC
>CALZJY010000345.1 GCA_945787925.1 uncultured Anaerosporobacter sp.
CTTGGTGCTTCTGCCGCCATCGGCAATACCATCGCTTCCTCCCTTCCAAGACCTGACGCTGCTGCGGAAGGAACAAATCCAGTCGATGAAATCCGAAAATACAAGTCGTTGCTTGATGACGGAATCATCACCCAAGAAGAATTCAATAAAAAGAAACAAGAACTCTTAGGACTATAGCGTGACAACCTGAGAACAATATTTCCTATACAACAAAACGGAAGTCAGTACAGCTACTGACTTCCGTTAATAAAAATCTTTTTCTTTTTTTATCTCGATGATTTCCGCTTCTGTCGTCTCATCTATAAAAGTAATGATTTCCTCCATCCGAGACTCTAGCTGTCTTGTCGTAAGCGCAAGTCCTACGATTCCAATCACGAGCAACTGATGGTCATCCTGTTTTGCAATCTCACCTACAGAGATATTAAACTTATTATGAAGCTTGTTTAGAATACTTTTTAAAATCATCCGCTTTTCTTTCAGAGAATGCACCCACGGAGCCCTAAGGGTAAGTTCGATCGCATAGACCTTCATGATTGTATACTCCTTTCATACTATCATGTTTCCCCTTAGTATCTAAAAATATCAACTTCTAGAATTCAACTTCCTGCCATTCTAGCGTGTTCATATATTCATCTACCATGTCACAGCCCATTCCTGGATGGATTGTTTGCGTATGGGAGATTGTGATTGCTGACATTGCAATTGCATATTTTACAGTCTTCACTACGTCATACTTATTTACATAAGAATGAACAAGACCTGCAACGCAAGAATCTCCAGCACCTGTTACGTTTACTACGGAAACGTTCGTTGCTTTTACGATTCCTTCTTTATCTCCACTATTATAGTAGATGCCATCTTCATCTAAACTGATGAATACATTTTCAATGCCTAATCCTCTAAAGTAGCTGCCTGCTTTACGAATGTCATCTTTACATACGATAGGGAATCCACATAACACTTCTGCTTCGTGTCTGTTTGGTTTGAACGTATGAAGATTTTTGATTAAGCCCTTTACTTTTACAACTTTTGATGCAGAAACTGAATCTACGATGAATTTTGTCTTTCCAGCATATTTTCCTAAGATATGATTTAAAATTACTGGGTTGTCCACATCAAGGACCATATATTCTGCATTTTCAATAATATCTGCTTTTGAATCTACAAACTCAGTTGTCATTAAGTCTGTAATCTTCATATCAACGATCGCTGATTGCATTTCTCCATGTTCATCTAAAATAGCCATGTACGTAGGTGTTGAACCACCTTCGATTACTAAAGAATCGTTTACATCAAGATTCTTTGATTTTGCATCTTGTAATAAGGATTTTCCTTTTTCGTCGTCACCAACGATTGTAATAAATTTGGTATTAACACCAACTCTAGCCATGTTTTCTGCGATATTTCTACAAACACCACCAAATGACACGCCAACCCTACCTGGATTTGAATCCTTTTCTCTATAATTTTGATCAGCAAATCCAAATATATCGTAAACTGATACGCCTAATACTAATACATATGATTCCATAATCTATTCTACTCTCACGTTTCTATCTCATAATATGAAACATATTGTAACAGACAATTATTAATTTTTCTAGATAATATTTAAAATAATTTTTGGAAATTAAAAGGTTTTTTCAATATTTTCACTAATCTCTGCTCTTTCCCTATTAATATTTCAAAATTTTGTAGAATTCAAACAATAAACAATGCAATATCCTTTTATTAAACTTTGACTTGTTACTAGTCCCAGTCACATATTAACATTTTTGTAACATTTTTGTAATAGTTTATTCATGGATAATCTTGATTTTTTATCCATTTCTTTCATTTCTTACGTCAATACCCATGTTTTCCTGTAATCTTTTGGTATTTTATATTCCTTATGTACAAAGTAAATTGGTTGTAGTAAGATGAATGCTGAAAAGAGTAGAAAAAAGTAATAAAGTGTCCCGTTTGTATCATTGGCAATGCATTTTATTACATTGAAAGGATAGGTATTTTATGGCGAACATAGGGGTATTTGATGTAATCGGTCCAATCATGATCGGACCTTCCTCTTCCCATACTGCTGGCGCTGCCAGACTTGGAAAGATTGCACGAACAATAGTAAACAAACCAATGAAAGACGTAACCTTCCTGCTGCATGGTTCCTTCCGTGAAACGTACAAAGGACATGGGACAGACCGTGCCCTTGTTGCAGGCATTCTTGGAATGGCTCCTGACGATGCTAGGCTGCGTGATTCCCTATCCATCGCAGAACAGGAAGGAATCCAAATTCACTTCGTTCCTTCCGACCTTGGACAGGTACATCCTAACACGGTAAAATTCTTAATTACGACTTGTGATGACGAAAGCTGGGAAATCGTTGGTTCCTCCATCGGTGGCGGCTTAATCGAAATCATCGAGATCAATGGAAATAAATTAAAAATCACAGGAGAGTATCCAACGATTATCACCTCCCATAATGATATTCCTGGTACGGTCTCCAAAATCTCTACCTTATTTTATGAAAGCGACATCAACATTGCCCGTATGGCATTGGCGAGAAGCCAGAAAGGCAAGGATGCTACGATGACATTCGAAATCGATAGCCCTGCTGGTGACGAGCTTGTTGCTAAGATCAAAGAAGTAGACGGTGTGAACCACGTAATCGTAATCAATTCATTAGGGGGAAATTAAGAATGACAATTGCTATGACTGGAAAAGAACTAATCGAAATCTGTGCAGAACACAATCTCTCCTTAAGTGAGTATGCGATCCAGGCAGAAATGGAACAACGCGAATGTTCTCGTGAATCGCTTCTTGCACAAATGAAA
>CALZJY010000346.1 GCA_945787925.1 uncultured Anaerosporobacter sp.
AGAATTTCGTACTCATCTACACGCCATAATGTATATGCTCCATTGGAGACATTGAGTGATTCTAAGGATGTTAATTCTCTAAGCGGCTCAATCGAACGGATTCGATTACTTGCTGCCATCAATGTCTTTACATTCGAAAGTCCTGCTAATGGTGTAAGATCTTGTATACGATTAAAGGAGCAGTCAATAAATTCTAGATTTGTAAGTGCTTTGATTGGTGAAAGGTCCTCGATAAAGTTATAGGATACATCCATTCGCCTTAATTCCTTCATAGACGTAATAAAGGAAAGGTTGTCGATACGCACGCCTTTTAATGTAAGTGTCTTAAGTTTCGTAAGGGCATTTAATTCGTCATAGTAACTGATGACTTTTGCCTGCTCATCTTGACAGGAAGCAGAGAGTGATAACTTCTCAAGAGAGGTAAGCTTTGCAATGCCTGGCAGCTCATATGTACTCGATTCGTATGCGTCCTTAAAAGAAATCTCTAGTTCCTTTAGATTCGTGCATTGAGAAAGCCATCGATTCAAAGTTCCATTATCATATGGAAACTCCTCTATGGAAAGGCTTCGTAACGTATTATGTCTCGCAGCCTGCTCCATGTATATTTCTATGTTATCACAGTCAAGTGTAAGCACCGCGAGGTGGTCCATTGCATCAAACAGTTGGTACTCGTTTACTCCTCGTACTGTTCCCTTTATGGTTAAGTCTTCAATCCCACGGAACACTCCATATCCTTCTTTGGAAAGTTTAGAACCATCCACCCAAGAAAGAGACAACTTCTTCACCTTGTCGATTGGAAATGCAGGTAAGTCTTGAAGCATCACCCCGCTAAATTCTACTTCAGAAAGCTTTGGAAATAAGGATAGCACCCCCTGGTCAAATTGCTGATACCCATCCTCTCCTCCATCTGACGTGATACATAGGCTCTCTACATTAGAAAAATAAGAAAGCTTGCTTAAATCTTTGATTGTCTCCCGTTCCTTCTTCGTTTCTCCTAATGGAACATCAATCGAGAGCGTCTTGATTTCTTGTGCTTCCTCTTTTGTGTAGTTTTCTTCTAGCTCCTCTAGCTCATAGAACGAAAGGTAAAGTTCCCCCTGGGCTACCACTTGTTCCTCCCTTTCCTCGTTTTCATAGAATCCCATTCCAAATAAATCGGAGTAATCTGCCATTTCAGTTCCCCCATCATATTCCTGGAATGTACCCGAATATCCATATCGTACTCCAATACCAGCTGCAGCGATTACGAATGAGCCAATCGTCACGATCCATACCGGTAACTTGCTTACTGGCTTACCTTCTACTGGTATAAGCCTTTGCTCAAACATTCGTGCTATTAAGAAGCAAACAGCTCCTACCGTCCAGTCCCTCACATTGAATTGAAGGCTAAACTGGCCACTTACCATCATTTCGAAAGGAATATAAATAAATTGTCTAAAAATAATTAATTTTCCTATTACTCTTATGTATCTAATGTTCTCCTCTGTGAATACTTGATGTTCTTTAAAGTTTAAAAACAAACACGTCACATATACTAGGATGATTTCTGCATAAAGCAGCTGATAGGAATAGAACATCTGTGGTGCTGCTAGTCCTGCCATACCTAACATCTTGTTTAAAATCGAAGGATGCACGGTAAGCGCAGCTGGCAATAGCATTGCTACGACTGCCATCGCTACATATAGTCCATATATGCAAAGTTTCACCCTTTTATCATATTGTTGATCTGTCAAATTTGAATTCCTCCTTCTTTTGTATTGCTGTCTGGCAATCTACCATGACTTTTCCTGCAAATTCCTCTTACTCTATATAATATACTCGGTTCGCCTTACGTGGCAGTACTTCTGGATAATCTCCTTCCACATAGCCTAACACGCAGTGTCCGATTCCCTCATAGTCTCCTTCGATTCCAAGAGAGGCTAATAGCTCTTTTCCCTCCGGTAATTCAAACTCTTCTTTTGCACGATGAATCCAACAGCTTCCTAATCCTAGCTCTGTTGCTGCTAACATTAAATTTGCCATTACAAGGCTGCCATCATACACGCGGTTTGCCCCGTCTTTCTCAGCAAGTACGACTAACACGACCGGCGCGCCGTAAAAGGGGTCCTTGTCACTGCCCATGATCTGCGCATTCCATTTGGATAGCTTATCCCTTACTTCTCGATTGGTAACTGCAAGGATGATCGTAGATTGACGATTCCTCCCACTTGCAGCATATGTACCGGCTTCCACTACCTGGTCAATCAGCTCTCTTGGCACCATGTCCGACTTAAATGCCCGAATGCTTCTTCTTACCTTTATCTGTTCCAACATATCGCTCATATCTTTTACTCCTCTCTTCTTGGTTGTCTGCTTGGAACTTGAATTCCCATGCAGCAGTTATTATAACATACTCCTTCCTCTCCCGCCTACACTTTGTTTCAGCGCCGAACGAGTGCCGCATGTTCTTTGCGGCATCCTGCCTTTCTCATTCGTGCGCATTTCCAGCCCTTTTTTCGGGCGTTTATGGTTTATTCCATTTCAAAAATTGCAGATAAAAGATCCCACCCACGATTCCTGTCAACAATTCGGTAATCGGAAACGTAAGCCAGAAATACTCCAATCCTGCCTTGGAAAATAGATATCCTAATGGAACGAACAATACCATCGTTCGAATTACGGTGAGTGCCATGCTCTGTATTCCAAGTCCCAATGCCTGATAGAACACAGGGAAGATTAGAGATACTACCATCGGAAGGAAGCTGATGCCGATAAATCGGAATCCCCATGTCCCAATTCGAATTACCTCAGGGTCTTTCGAGAATACCTGCAATAACTGGGTC
>CALZJY010000347.1 GCA_945787925.1 uncultured Anaerosporobacter sp.
ACAGGACCACTCGGAGCACCTGTGGCTTGCGATTACGGAATCATCGAATGTTCTAAGACTGCAATCATCGAAATGTCTGGTGCCGCTGGAATCACATTAGTTCCTAATGAAGAGCGCAACCCATTCAATACGACTACTTACGGCGTTGGGGAAGTCATCCTAGATGCAATGGAAAAAGGATGCCGTCGGTTTATCGTAGGAATCGGTGGAAGTGCAACCAATGATGGTGGTGTAGGTATGTTACAAGCACTTGGCTATGACTTTCTAGACAAGGACGGGAACCAAATCCCATTTGGTGCAAAAGGATTAGAAACACTAGCAAGCATTTCGGATGACCATGTCATAGAAACAGTAAAAGACTGTGAATTCTACATCGCTTGTGACGTTACCAACCCATTATGCGGACCAGAAGGCGCCAGCGCAATCTACGGGCCACAAAAAGGTGCAACCCCGGAAATGATAACAGCAATGGATACATGGCTAGCGGCTTACGCTTCCCTTGCAAAAGAAAGCTTTGAACATGCAGATGCAACACTGCCTGGCACCGGTGCTGCCGGCGGCATGGGATTCGCATTCCTTACCTTTACAAATGCAACCTTACAATCCGGTATTGATCTCGTATTACAAGAAACGAACTTAGAGGACTATGTAAAAGATGCCGATATCGTAATCACTGGCGAAGGGAGATTAGACTGCCAGACGGCGATGGGCAAGGCTCCCATTGGAGTAGCAAAGCTTGCAAAGAAATATGACAAGAAAGTACTTGCATTTGCTGGATGCGTCACCGACGACGCTGTGGAATGCAACAATCACGGAATCGATGCATTCTTCCCAATCCTACGCTCGATCGTCACATTAGACGACGCTTTAAACAAGGAAAACGCAAGAAAAAATATGGCTGATACCGTTGAACAAGTATTCCGCCTGTTATGATAAACACGGTACCAAAGAACGTTTAAAATACGAGCTGTACGAGCATCATATATACCGCCGTGCCTCCGCCTATGCTAAGCAGCACGTTTCCTCTCCATCTGTGCAAGAGCAGGATGCATCCGATTGCAAGGAACTCTGGAATTCCATGGCTCCCCTTTGTGACATCGACTCCGCGTAAGCAGTAGACAACTAGAAGCCCCATCATGGCTGCTGGTAACAGCTTTCCTAATTGCTCAATGACCTTGGGATTACCATATTATTAGGTCCTGCTGCCAAAAGGGCAAGCACCGTTGCTCCAAGACCGATCAGCGCCGGCATGCGATTCTTCTTTTCCTTCCACATCCCTTTTGCTGCATCAATACTCCATAAGCAATACCTAATACTAAGAATCCCGTAAGCACGGGAATCGTATGAGGAAATGCGGCAGCAAATGCCCTCCTTTTACACGTTCTTCTCTGTTTCTGTTCCATGGTATGTCCTCCTTTCTACTTCACATGTCTTCTTCCATAAAGAAAAGATGCAGGCCTTGTACGGACCTGCATCTTTTCCTAGGAACAAGCGCTCTTCTCAACCGAGTATCCCATCTCGGCAACCCTGGCAATCTCCTCTGAAAGGTTCTCGCTTTGATACACTCCACCATGATAGCAAACCATGGTATCGATTTGGTAATGAAGCAGCTTCTTTAAAGATTCAATCTCCTGTTCCCCATCCAACACGAATGCTGGATCTGCAATCTTTAGTTCCCCGTCCTCACAAACCAATGCATCTCCTGTAATCAAGGTATGATTCTCTCCTACATAAAAGGATAAATGACCTGGCATATGACCATCTGTCTGAAGCACCGTAACCCCTTCACCAATAGGTAACATCTGGTGATCGCTGATAGGAGTTACCTCTTCTATGTACTCTACACTCCTTACCATGTCTAGAAAGTCCTTTGGCGCATGGATACGCTCTAACTGTTCTAAGCGTAAGGATTTCTTCTGACCCTTAAGATAAGGCACTTGAGCTTCTGAGGCATATACCTTTACCTTTGGATACTTCGTTACCAACTCTTTTAATCCTCCCATATGATCATGGTCATGATGGGTGATTAACACATTCTTTAGGTTGGACATGTCCTCGCCTATGCTGGCAAACGCCTCCTCCAGTTTATAAAGCTCATTTGGATAACCACAGTCAATCAGTGTAAGTTCCGATTCCTCCTTCAATAATACCGGATAAATATAGAACTCCATGGATCCGCTTGAAAATAAGATAGGTAATGGTTTGATTATCATTTACTCTCCACCTCCTATAATGGTCTCTTCCATTATACTCCTATCCCATAGCAGGAGACAAGGTATATCCATGCGTTCTGTATCATGCAAAAAGAACAAAGTGTGTGGAACACACACTTTGTTCTCCTTCTAAATCAAACGATATTGCAGGCCATGTTCGTTGCAATATGCATATAGATAGCCATGACCACATTTTCGATAATTTGTAATCGCACTCTGTTCTGGATATAGCTTCGTAAGCTTCACCTGATTGCACGTCACGTAGGCAAAGAAAGAAATATAGTGTTCTTTCGTCATTGGATGGTCGTTCACGCTTACATAGTAATCGCCATCGATTAGCTCCACATTAATCTCGTGGCCGTCCTTTGCCTTTACTGGCTCTTCCTGTTTCATCTTTCTTCCGCAGCAGGATGCCTCCATCTCAGAAGTAGACGTCACCACATTGCCACATTGCTTGCATACATAGAAACGTAATCGTTTCATATTTCCAGAGTCCGTCTTATTTTCCTTTGTCTCCCCTTTTAACAGTTGCTCCACTGGAATCTCTAATACCGTGGAAATCTGTCCAAGCATGGAGATATCGGGAAGGCCTATGCCAGTTTCCCTTAG
>CALZJY010000348.1 GCA_945787925.1 uncultured Anaerosporobacter sp.
ACACCAGCACAGATGAAGATGTTCTTAACACGCATTGGATTTGGTTCGAAAGTAATCATCACAGGCGATTTATCTCAAAAGGATCTTCCGAATTCTACAGAGTCAGGTCTAGAACAAGCATTAAAGGTACTTGGCAAAGTAGAAGATATCGGATTTTCTTATTTGACAAATCAAGACGTTGTTAGACATCCATTGGTACAAAAGATCGTTAAGGCATATGACCAGTTTGAGCAAAAACAAAGCACTCCAAAAGGAAAGAGAGCTGCTAGCAAATCTAAAAAATAGACACACGAGGTAATAGACAGATGACAATTCATATCGAGTATGAAACAGATGACAAGTTAGGATTTGACTATGAGGGGATTATTACAAATGTAATCAACGAAGCAATGGATTATGAGGATTGCCCTTACGAATCCGAAGTGGAAGTAGTAATTACGGACAATGAAAGAATTCATGAAGTAAATAAGGAATTTCGAGACATCGACAGACCTACGGACGTTTTATCTTTTCCAATGGTAGAATACGACACACCAGGGGATTTTAGCATCCTTGAAGAGTGTGAAGAGTGTTTTAATCCAGAAACAGGAGAACTCTTACTAGGAGACATTATGATTTCGGTTGAGAAAGTAAGAGAACAGGCTGCTGCATATGGGCATAGCGAAGAAAGAGAGCTTGGCTTCTTAGTTGCTCATAGCATGCTACATTTATTTGGCTATGACCATATGGAAGATGAAGAACGAGAAGTAATGGAGAAAAAGCAAGAAGAAATTCTTCAAAATATTGCCTTAGTCCGATAGGAGTATCGGAAGAAAGGATGTCAAATCATGAAAAGATTGAAAGTGATTGCTCTAGTTACAGTTCTTACATTAGCCTTTGCAGGGTGCTCTAAAAAGGTCGATAATACGAAAAAACAAAAGTCAGTAACCACCGAGGCTCCAACCATTGAAGCAAAAGGCATCAAGGAGCCAGAAGCAACGCAGAATACCGAGATACAGGATGGAAAAGAACGAAGCAAGCTAACTAATGAATGGATTGCTGCGGATAAGGCGGCTGCAAGACCTTATGCCGTGATGCTGAGCAATATCAAGGTGGCAAGTCCTCAAAGCGGTATCTCGCAAGCTGGCATTATATATGAATGTTTGGTAGAGGGTGGAATTACTAGGCTGATGGGTGTATTTGATGAATTTGATGCCGAGAAGATTGGATCGATTCGAAGTGCAAGACATTATTATGTAAGTCTTGCAGATGAATATGATGCCATCATCTGTCATTATGGACAATCAAAATATACAGAGCCTAAGATCGAAGAACTTGGTGTAGATAACCTAAGCGGTCTTTCATCAGTGGGAACTACGGTGTATGAACGAGATAGCAGCATTAAGTCTCCTCATAACGTGTTCGCAAGTTATGACAGTATCCTTAAGGGGACGAAAAAGATGAAGTATCGTACGGAATATCGAAAGAATCTGGTCAGTCATTATAACTTTTATGAGGAGGACACTGTTCCGAAGTCAGATACGGATGCCAATACGGTGAACATTGAATTTTCAAAAGCATATAGTCCGGTATTTTCTTATGATGATGCCTCCAAGGAATATGTAAGAAGCCAATTTGGACAAGAACATGTGGACAAGACAACAGGAAAGCCACTAATGTTTAAGAACCTAATCGTTCAGTTCGTAAAAGAGTCCACGATGGACAAAGTGGGACGTCAAGACATGGACTTAGCCAAAGCAACAGGAGAAGGCTATTATATTTCCGATGGAAAAGCAGTGAAGATCAAATGGAAGAAGAATGAGTCTGAGAAAATCATGGAATATTATGATGAATCAGGTGAAAAATTGACCGTGAATACTGGGAAGACATATATCGCATTATTCCCAGAGGATAAGGCAAGTCAGATTACATTTAAATAGGCGTAAAAAAGAGGTATTTCCTTATGGAAATGCCTCTTTTTCTGTATAAATGGTTTTAAGGATGGACATACTCCGAAAAAAAGGAGTGGTGGAATATGAAGAATCGAGTATATTGGTGTATTTGTGGTTTCTTTTCAATTGTGACGGTATTTACATTGGCGTATTATATCAGCTTTCAAAGTGCGACATCAAGAAAGGGAGAAAGCTTGATTAGCAACAACAATGTAGTGTCTGCAGAGAATGTAAGCACAATTAGCAGAGAGGGAAATCACACAGAACGGATTGGAGAGAATGCAAAGTATGTGGAGCAAACGTATGACTTGGCAGACTCGATGTATTCGGATAAGCAAAAGGCATTGCCAAAAGAATACGTTGGCCTTACAAGGGAAGAGCTAGAGAGGAAACTGACCGAATCGATCCATCATGTTTCGGAAACGGATAAGAAGAATGGTTTGCTGTACATGACGGTAGTGACATTTTCTAAGGATGCAGTTACCGTAAGGAAAGTCTATGATAATAAATCCAACTATAAGTATTACATCAGTAAAAAGGATGGATTTGTAGTGGTGTATTCTAATGATAAGAAAACCATCGTGGATGAAACAGGAATAGAATATAAAAACTTAGCAGATAGTCAGAAACGGGAAGTTGATCAAGGGGTATATATTGATAATCTAGCACAATTATATACAGTGCTAGAAAGTTACACGAGTTAACATGATTGAAAAATAAGATAACAATTGTATCCTTAAATAAGGCATATGATTGTTATTGTACATAAGTCACGGAAAAACTTAGAGAACAAAATATGTTGGGAAATATTTTAGATGACATAAAAGAAGTTACCCAATGGGGACACGAATATACTACGGTGGATTTTGA
>CALZJY010000349.1 GCA_945787925.1 uncultured Anaerosporobacter sp.
CTTTTTCTTTCTCAGATGCCCCACTCTTTTCTGCAACATACATCATATGTTTCCATCCAACAATGTTTCCCTTTACGATTTCTCCATTCCTCACCTTGTAAAAACGATTTCCTAATAATGCGCTCTTATCTAAAACAAGTTTGCAGTCGTAAGACGGACCTCCGAAGGTAAGCGGATGGGTGTAGACAAGCCAATCTGCTTTTGCCATCTTAGGAAGGATTTCATCCATATCGTCACGAACCACGCATTTTCCATAGGTACGGTCCGTACATCCATTACAGGCATAACATGGCTTGATGTCTCGGTCACTGATGGAAACCAGCTCTACCTCCTTCCCTTGTTTCTTGCATGCCTCATAGAGGCGCCTCCCTATCATTTCACGTTTAGAATCCGATACTATTACAATCATTCCACACCCTCATTTCGTTTTATTTTCGCCAGATTCTCCTCAATTGCCGCCATCGTACGATACGTGGCTGCCAGATCTTCTTTTGGAATTCCTTCAAATAATCCTTCCATAAAACTAACTTCTTGCTTGCCATACTTTTCT
Organism: uncultured Anaerosporobacter sp.; assembly: GCA_945787925.1. Classification (GTDB taxonomy): domain Bacteria; phylum Bacillota; class Clostridia; order Lachnospirales; family Lachnospiraceae; genus KM106-2. The sequence continues at coordinate 551 of CALZJY010000349.1, forward strand.
CTTAACTCTGCCGCCTTGGGTGTCAGCTTCAGCCTGCTCTTTCTTCGATCCTTTTCATCTGTTACGATTTCCACATAGCCTTGGCGCTCTAGCTTCAATGCGATCTGCTTCACATTCTGATGGCTGCTTCCCATAACATGAGAAAGTTCCTTAATCGTAGGTGGCTTTTCCTGAAACAGTCTAAGGCACATAATCATAAAGAACTGCTTGCTTGTGATTTCCTCATAAAAAGAATCTGCTGCTGTCTGTAACTTATTTCCGAACGCAAAAAATGTTCCAAACACCCTTCGTTCTATCGGATATCCTTCTAGTAATTCGTCTCTTGTTTTTTCCATAATACCCTCCTTGTTTATATAGGTAATATATTACCCTTTCTTCTTCCTGTCAATATGTTGGTATGATTTTATACATAAAAAGCGGATTAGGGAGATTGACACTACTACTCTGTCAATCCAGCTAATCCGCTTTTCTAATACACACTATATTGGTTACCCCTCTAGACGGTATCCGACCTTAAACACCGTCTTCAACTGGTCTTTTAAATCTAACTTTTCTCGAATGCGTTGGACATGCATATCTACCGTCCTCGTCATTCCTAGATAGTCATATCCCCAGTCCTTTTCTAAAATTTGCTCCCTCGTGAGTGCTATATTGCGATTTTGCAAGAACAATTCTAACAAATCGTATTCCTTTACGGTCAAGTATACTTCCTGTCCATCCTTCCTTACGATTCGCTGATTCGGATCCAGCTCAATCGATTGAAACGTAAGCAGCTTACTTCCTTTCTTATATCTCCTGAGCGTCGCCTCGATCCTTGCAATGAGCTCGATTGCTTCAAATGGCTTCACAATATAATCGTCCGCTCCAAGACGCAGTCCCTTCACACGATCCACAACGGACTCTTTTGCCGTCAGGAAAATTACCGGTATCTCCTCCACATCAATCATTTGAATCAGAGAAAATCCGTCAATTCCCGGTAACATCACATCTAGCAAAATCAAATCTGGCACTTCCGTCTTCAACCGTTCTTTCATTTCCATTCCATTACTGCATGGAATGACCTCATACCCTACCATCTCTAAATTAATGACGATGAGGTTGCGAATGGGTTCCTCATCTTCCACTACCATTATCTTCATGTAACTCTCCTATATCCGTTCGAATGAGGCGATTTCCCTTGTTTCCTCGTTAATCTCCATTCGAAACTCCTGCTTTTTCTGTCTCTTATTAATAAATATACACGATTGATAACTGTCTCCCATAAGTTCTGGCGTGTTTTCCTCTAACTGAATTTCATACTCGCTGCTATCGATCCCAATAACGTCTAAGAATGGAGTTACCTTTTTCATTATAGTGTCTTTGGTCCACGTTTGATTGTTTCGTTTTACTTCCTCATGATTTCCTTTTAATACATATACGGTTAATACTTCCCCAGTAAGTGCATTGATCGTACAGCTGTACGTATCTAAAACCACTTCTCGCTGCCAACTCATGACCCATTGATACGTATTTGGTCCTTCTCTGTCACAGTAAAGGTTCATATGCATGGACAAATCCGAATCCATCAGACTGATATTGAGCCCTTGTCCAAATACATGATATGCCTCCTGGATGGCATCCTCCCTTGTGACGAAAGCGCCGTTTGGTTCTTTCAAAGTGTTCTTGCCCTCTAAGATACTCTCGTTATACAGCGTATCCTCTTGAATTCCATATGCTTGGTTAAGGAATAACAGAGCCAGCACGATTCCCGTAGCACCGGTTATCCAAATCAATATTCGTTTCATCTTGCTACCCCCTCCTTACCAAACACGACCGTCACCTTGGTTCCTTGTCCAAGCTCGCTTTCAAATGACATCGTAATTTCATTTGCCTTGCAAATCTCACTACAGATTGCAAGCCCTAGTCCTAGTCCATTTTCCTTTCTTGTCCTTGCCTTATCCGCCATATAAAATGGTTCAGTGATTTTTCCTAAATCCTCTTTTGCAATTCCAATTCCATGGTCTTCGATAATCAGGTGGTATCCTTCTTCCTCGCCCTTATGCTCTCCGCGTATTTCAATCGTCTGTCCATCTGCAGATGCCTTGCATGCATTATCTATCAGGTTGGTAAACAGGACTTCTAACTGGCTCTTATCTGCCTGTACCTCTACTTCTTCCATGTTCAGTTCCACTGCATTTCCTGACTGTTCTAATTTGAAGTTCATTGCATCCATTGCATGGCCAACACAACTAGAAAGGCTGACC
>CALZJY010000350.1 GCA_945787925.1 uncultured Anaerosporobacter sp.
TAGATTCACCAGCTTCTTCTACCTCTGGTGTCTCTATCGATTCACTATTTTGTTCTGCCTCTGGTGTTTGCTCTGGAGTCACTGTCGCTTCTGGAGCTGCCGTTGGAGATGGAATCGGAGTTGCACTTTCTGTAGAATCTGTAATCACATCTTCACCTAATGCACTGTCATTTGTTTGATTTAAGATTCCGGAGTTATTTACCGCTTCTTGTGCACCTGTAAATAATTCTTTGAACCAGTTGATGATTCCTGCGAAGAAATCAATAATCTTATCAAAGATTCCTTTTGCATCATCTAAATCAATGCCTAATTTTTCAGCAGTGCTTTCTTTGATGCTTTTGAACGTATCAGAAAGACGGTCATAATCATAATCTTGTTTTGCAACTTTTCCCATCACGCCTGCAATTTCTTTTACTTGGCTGTCAGTTAAGGTAACGTTGTAGTTTGTACTTGCATCGATGATTACTTGTTCGATTTTTTCTGCCTGTACGATATTTTGTCCGATTACGTTATCTTTTACTTCTGTAATAATTCCTGTTGCTTGTTCTGAACCAATCTCATCTGCAAGCTCGCCAGTCATTACTAATTCTTCTGTTGCAAGTTCCTTCTTTTCTTCGTCTAATTCTTCACCGGTTACAGATTCAAACGCTTTCATGATTCCTGTTAATGCACCAGTACCACTTACTTGGAATGGCGCTGCCGCAATTACGTTACAGTCATAGATTCCCGCTGTTGTAAGCGTGGATTTGATCATATAAGACGTTACCCAGTTTAAGTTCGCAGTCTTGATGTTGATACCGCTTCCTCGTTCTGTCGGCTCGATATAAGCACAGCTGTACGTACGACGTCCGATTTGTGCTTCTGTTGCCACGCCTTCTAAATATTCTCTCTCTTCTTTATTCGTTACTTCAAGTACTTCTACACTTGTTTCGTTTACACCGAAATACTCGAAAATCTTGGTTCTTTGTTCTTTCGTTAAGTTGGCACCAATCGTAACAACTTTTGCGCTATCTGCTTTTGCTGTCATTGTTGGCATGCTTAATACCATGGATAAGCCGAAACAGAATGCTAGTAGTTTTTTTCTCATGTCCATTCCTCCTCTGTTTGTAACAGTATATAACATTTTATCAAATGGTCAATTATGGTTTTTCTGGAAATTCCACAATTATACTTATCTGTTTTTGTGCGATGTGCACAAACAAGTGGATATTGTGTATTTCTCCCAAATTTCACTTGAAATTCCCTGTTCTTTATCCACCATTCCCTTGGTTTTATTCACAGCCCGTGTATTCTCCATTTTTACCAGAGAATGCATCTTTCTCTTCCCTATGCCGCAACATCCTTATGTAAGTCAGACACGTTTCCTAGTATACCACAAAGTACCGCCTATGTGCCAGTAAAATATTGTGAATCTTCCGTGAAGTTTTCCTTCTGTTTCTCGCTGCTATGTAACAAAAACACTCCTTCTTTGATGTGCATAGTTTGTGGAGCGTTTCCTCCACCTTAGTTCCATCCTCGGTGGAAAACTTTCTAACTCTACAAGAATCTCCTATTAACTGCAACTTTATTCCTTCTTCCGAAAGATTAGAGGGGTCTCCCCTTTGGGGAATTGCTACCCACGAAAGAAAAAACGTGCAGAACCACTTCGTTTCGTGGCCTGCACATTTTGGGTTCTTATACGTTAATTTCAGCAGTCATACCAAGTACGTCTTTGTTTGCTTCAAGAATTGGAGCAACTATTTCTGCTAAGAAGTCTTCTACTTGACGGTCTGCACAACCGATATATTTGCTTGGATCCATTGTTTTCTTAAGGTCTTCTAATGTAAGGTTGAAGGATTCGTCTGCTGCGATTAGCTCTAATAAGTTGTTATCTAATCCATTTACCTTAACGTTCTTACCAGCTTCCATGGAAAGCGTACGGATTCTTTCATGAAGTTCTTGACGATCTCCACCAGCTTTTACAGCATCCATCATGATGTTTTCTGTTGCCATGAATGGTAATTCGCTCATTAAACGTTTTTCGATTACTTTTGGATATACCACTAAGCCATCTACTACGTTGATTAATAAGTCTAAGATACCATCGATTGCAAGGAATGCTTCTGCTACGCTGATACGTTTGTTTGCAGAATCATCTAATGTTCTTTCGAACCATTGTGTTGCAGATGTGATTGCTGGGTTAAGTGCATCTACCATGACATAACGGGAAAGGGCTGCAATACGTTCGCTACGCATTGGGTTTCTCTTATATGCCATTGCAGAGGAACCGATTTGACCTTTTTCAAATGGTTCTTCGATTTCTTTTAAGTGTTGTAATAAACGGATGTCGTTGCTGAATTTGTGTGCACTTGCAGCGATACCAGCTAATACGTTTACTACTCTTGTATCTACTTTACGAGAATATGTTTGACCACTTACTGCCATACATTGCTTGAATCCTAATTTTTCTGCAATCATAGGATCTAAGCGTTTTACTTTTTCATAATCTCCATCGAATAATTCAAGGAAGCTTGCTTGCGTTCCTGTTGTACCTTTGGAGCCTAATAATTTCATATTATCAAGAACAAATTCTAAGTCTTCTAAATCTAATACGAATTCTTGCATCCATAATGTCGCACGTTTTCCAACTGTTGTTGGCTGTGCTGGTTGGAAATGTGTAAATCCTAGCGTTGGAAGTGCTTTGTATTCCTCTGCGAATTTTGCTAATTCATTGATTACATTTACTAACTTACGTTTTACTAACTTAAGAGCTTCTGTCATGATGATGACATCTGTATTATCTCCTACGTAGCA
>CALZJY010000351.1 GCA_945787925.1 uncultured Anaerosporobacter sp.
ATTAAGAATTTTCAGGGTTGTTTCACTGTTCAATTATCAATGTTCTTTTTTGTCGTTTACTCTCGCTGACGACTTTTTTAGTTTACCATCATTTTTGAATTATGTCAATAGTTTTTTGAAACATTTTTTCGAATTTTCTGATAATTTATAATTGTTTGTCGTTTTTTCTGTTACAAACAACTTATTTAGTATATCATCTGAAATTTTTCGTGTCAACTGTGTTTTTCATTTTTCTAACACTTCTGTATGAAAATACGTTAACTACATATTCTTGGATCACCCCAATACTATTTCTTTCTCCTATCTCATATTTATTATAAAAAGAATATTAGGAGATTACTATGTCCAAATACAAAGTATGTGTATATGCCATTTCTAAAAACGAAGAAAAATTTGTTGATAAATGGGTAGATTCTATGCAGGAAGCTGATCTAATCATTGTTGCCGATACTGGTTCTAAAGACAATACCGTTGAGAAATTAAAACAGCGTGGTGTACAAGTAGAGCAAATCACTGTGGATCCATGGAGATTCGATTTGGCTAGAAATCTTTCTATGGATTTTGTTCCGGGTGATACCGATATTTGTGTCTGCACAGATCTTGACGAAGTATTTGATGCTGGATGGCGAGAGAAACTTGAGAATGCATGGTCTCCTGAAACGACACGCCTTCGTTATAGTTATACCTATGGATTCCATCCAGACGGAACTCCGATTGTCACTTATCTATATGAAAAGATTCATCGTCGTAATGATTTTCGCTGGATCTATCCTGTGCATGAGATTCTAGAATACTCTGGCAGTGATCCTGATATTTATGCTACGGAAGCATCCATTCATTTGAAACACTATCCAGACCATACAAAATCCCGTAGTAATTATTTGAATCTGCTTGAACTTTCCGCAAAAGAGTTTCCCCTTTATGATCGCAATATCCACTATCTTGGAAGAGAATATCTTTATCATCAAAAATATGATGAGGCAATCCAGACATTGACGAACCATTTGTCACTTCCAACTGCTACTTGGGCTGACGAACGATGTGCCTCCATGCGTTATATCGCCAGATGCTACTGGGCAAAAGGGAGAGTACAAGACGCCATCAATTGGCTTTATCGTGCCATTGCAGAGGCACCTTACCTTCGAGAGCCATTTATCGAGCTAGCAAGATTCGGATACCTTCTTAATAACTGGCCTCTCGTATACCATATGGTGGATAGCGGATTAAAAATCAAAAAGCGTACAGGAACCTATCTAGATGAAGAGGCTTCCTGGGGATATGTACTTTATGACCTTGGCGCAATCAGTTGCTCCCATCTAGGCCTTTATAAACAAGCGCTTTCCTACGCAAAGCTTGCCTTGGAAAAGAAGCCTGATGATGAACGTCTGAAAAATAATGTGGCTATCATTGAAAAACAACTTTCTTCTGACTCACCGGAATGCTAATGATATAGAAAGAGGGCATGCAGGACATTCCCGCATGCCTTTTATTTTTCTTCCTTTAATCCCTTAAAGTACTCTTTATTGGAGAGGATTATTTTATTCGTAGGATTAAATTTCTCCGCTAATTCATTATGTTCCATTGATTTTTGTATATCTCCTAATTCAAAATAACATACACACAATTCTAGATGTGGCTTCCATGTCCATAATTCATCATAAATAAATCCTACATTATTCTTTGGCTTTTCCAAGTGAAAGATTTGCTCATACCAATAGACGGCTTCCTTATACCGCTTCTCCATTTGGAAGGTTACACCCATACGATAAAAGCATTCTGCTCTTGGTGTTCCCCATTCAAAACATTGGCAGAGGTATTCTCTTGCTTTTTTACATTCCATCTTGGAACTATAACAATCAGCGATGCAATATAGTGCATCTAACCTGTCTTCCAGCCAGCCATTCATTTTTATAAATTTAGTTAACTCCTGGATTGCTTCCTCCATCTTATGATGATAATACAGTTCTTTCCCATAATAATATTGATCTCTTGTACTAAGCGTAATGCCCTCTTCCAACTTGTGCTGGTAGATTCTTAAATTTCGATCTGAATCTCCATGTACTCTTGTATGTGTCACATAAATATTTGATGTGATGACTTCTCCGGTTACCGAGATTACTTCATGAATAAATCCTACCCACTGAAATCCTCGTTCCCGTTTCACTAGACGCTCCCGCTGAAATACTAAAGTTGGCTTTCCACAATCATCAAACGCATAATTATAATAAAATTGTACACAGTCTACATTGTCGTCTAGTGTCTCTTTTAACTGTAACAGCTTCTCACTATCTTCTTGGAGCAAAACATCATCTGCATCTAACCACATGATATATTGTTTCGTTGCCTTGCTAAATGAAAAGTTTCTAGCTGCAGCAAAATCCTCAATCCATGTAAAATCATAGATCTTATCCGTATACTTTGCCACTATGTCCTTTGTCTGATCGGTCGATCCCGTATCTACTATAATAATTTCATCTACTACATCCTTTACGGAATCTAAGCATTTTCCAATCATCTTTTCTTCGTTTTTTACAATCATACAAAGACTTATTGTAATCATCTATAACTCCCACATAGTATCCTTCCTATCATCATATGCTCCTATTGCCCACTGCGCTACTTACAGGTTACAAAAGGCAGATAGCTTGTTTCTTATTTATGTAACTTTTATTATTTCTATAGGCAGAAACAACAAGAAGAAATATGCTTTGGATTCGGTATCTTAACTTCTCCTTTTGTCTTTTCTCTATCAATCACAATCTTATTTACAATGACGATTTGGTTTTTCTTTT
>CALZJY010000352.1 GCA_945787925.1 uncultured Anaerosporobacter sp.
TTGTTTTGTGGAACCATCTTCTTGTAATAGAATTTCCGCACTCTTTAATTTTCCATTGTAATTATATCCCATGGAGAAACCATGCGCGCCTGTATCGTGAATTACGAGATAGTCACCGATATCAATTTTTGGAAGCTTGCGGTCGATTGCAAATTTATCATTGTTTTCGCAAAGACCACCAGTTACATCGTATACATGATCTAACTCTGCATCTTCTTTTCCTAATACTGTGATATGGTGGTATGCACCGTAAATCGCTGGTCTCATTAAGTTTACTGCACAAGCATCTACACCGATGTAATCTTTATAAATGTGTTTTTCATGAAGTACTTTTGTTACAAGGCACCCATATGGTCCTAACATAAAACGACCAAGTTCTGTGTAGATTGCCACATCATCCATACCTTCTGGAATAAATACTTCTTCGTAAGCCTTACGAACACCTTCACCGATTGCAAGAATATCATTTGGTTCTTCTCCTGGACGGTAAGGGATTCCTACACCACCAGAAAGGTTGATAAATGCAATATGAACATCGCATTCTTTTTTCAATTCTACTGCTAATTCAAATAAGATTTTCGCAAGTTTTGGATAATACTCCGTAGTTACTGTGTTACTTGCAAGGAAGGAGTGAATACCAAAATGTTTTACTCCTTTTGCTTTTAACTTCTTAAATGCTTCCTTCATTTGCTCTTTTGTCAAGCCATATTTCGCATCCTGTGGAGTATCCATGATCTGATTACATAAAGAGAATGTTCCACCTGGATTATAACGGCAGGACATTGTTTCTGGGAATGGCGCGATTTTTTCAAAGAAATCAATATGGGAAATATCATCGAAGTTGATGATTGCCCCTAATTTTGCAGCCATTTCAAAATCTTCTCTTGGAGTATCGTTAGAAGAGAACATAATGTCATGTCCTTTTATCCCTACCTTATCTGTTAAATATAATTCAGATAAGGAAGAACAGTCTGCTCCAATCCCTTCTTCTTTTAAAATAGACATAATATATGGATTAGGAGTAGCTTTGACTGCAAAGAATTCTTTAAATCCTTTATTCCAAGCAAATGCCTTCTTTAATTGTCTAGCGTTTTCACGAATTCCTTTTTCATCATATAAATGGAATGGAGTAGGATATTTTTTCACCATCTCCTGTACTTGCTCTAATGTAACAAATGGTTTCTTTTCCATCTTCTTCTCTCCTTTATTCTTTAGTTATGTACCGGATACATTCTATTTGACAAAATATATCACACAAACGATATCTTGTCAACGCTTTAGTGCACTATAGTAAACAATTCCAGCTTTGAGAAAAGTTAGTGCACACACTCTCTCTTTTTGCCATAAAAAACAAAACAGTCCGTTTTCATACTACTGTATGTCGGACTGTTTCGCTTTCTTATCCTTATAACACTTATAACACATTGCAATGTAACGGTCGTCTCCACCGATTTCGATCTGTTCCCCTTCTGTAAGGACATTTCCAAATTGATCGATTCTAGCATTTACCGTTGCTTTCTTACCACAGGAACAAATCGTCTTGATCTCATGGATCGACTCTGCAATTTCAAATAATCGTTTGCTTCCAGGGAATAATTTTGTTTGGAAATCTGTTTTAAGACCAAAGCATAAGACCGGGATATCATATTCAAATACGATGTCTTGTAATTCATCGATTTGTTCTTCTGTAAAGAATTGACACTCATCTACAATTACAACGTCAAACTTATCTGCTTCGTTCTCTTTAAATTCCTCAAAAATATTCTGATCTGGCTGTATCAACTGGGCTTCTGCTTCCAATCCGATTCTAGAACGGCAAACTGCCTTTCCTTCTCTCGTATCGATTGCTGGCTTGATTAGCCAAACGCGTAATCCACGTTCTTCATAATTAAACTTTGTAATCAGTGCTTGGGCAGTCTTAGAACTGCCCATTGCACCATATTTAAAATATAACTTTGCCAACCTTATCTTGCACCTTTATCGTAAGGAATACCTGCAGCTCTAGGAGCTTGAGATTTCTTAGAAGTAAATGCAAGAACGATTAATGTAATGATATAAGGAATCATTTTATAGAAGTTTGCAGGTATATCAAGCTTTAATAAGAATGGGATACCTGAATAAGATGCGGCAATCGCTTTCATCAAGCCGAAGAAGCAAGATGCAAAGAAGATTTTGTATGGGTTCCATTGACCAAAGATTAATACTGCAAGAGCAAGGAAACCGTATCCTGCTACTGTAGCATTAAAGTTTGTAGATGTTGGAACTACGAATACTAAACCACCGATACCACCAAGTGCACCAGAAATTAATACACCTGCGTAACGCATTCTGCGTACGTTAATTCCTACGGAGTCAGCTGCTTGAGGATGTTCCCCACAAGCTTTTAATCTAAGACCGAAACGAGTCTTATTTAACACGATTGCAGAAACGATGAAAATTAAAATACCGATATATGTCGTAATATAGGCATTTTTAAAGAACATATCACCGATTACTGGAATCTTGCTTAATACTGGAACTTCTGCAATACGGAATGTATTGTTGAACGCAACTTGTTGTACTTCATTTACTGTACGTGCAACGAAGATTGCAAATGCAGGAGCAAACATGTTAAGTGCAGTACCACTGATTGTTTGGTCTGCTTTCATATTGATAGACGCAAATGCATGGAATACAGAGAAAAGCATTCCGGATACCGCTGCAACGATTAATGCTAATAATAATAGCATTTGACCACTCATTGTATCTTGCATACTGCTAATAAATAGGATACTTGAGAAAGCACCTACT
>CALZJY010000353.1 GCA_945787925.1 uncultured Anaerosporobacter sp.
ATCGTTATGGACTCTTGACGGATATCCAAGCAACGCATCTACACCCCATCCACCATCAAGAAAGACTTTAATCTCCGCATCTATCGAGAGTTGAAGAATCTGCTTTACATCTGTTATATTAACCATCTTATCATCTCCGCAAATTCAAATTTGTCGAACTGTTTAACAGTTCTTTTTACACCCCTATTATACACGATACCATAAAAAATAGAAACCCTTTCGGATTTCTATCTTCCTCGCCCTCTGTATATTCTTTGTACTTCTTGCTCTATCTGATTTTCACTTGGCATATTCTCGCAAACATTCTCCTCTATCTTAGAGCCAATGTCCAACTTATCAACTAATCGGTCAACTGTTCTGTCTATTGCTCCGGTTAAGATTTTCTTATCATTGTCATTTAACTGAAACCAATGTCCACGCATCATTTCATTGATAGCTTTGTAAATTGGTTCTACAAGCCATTCTTTCAATGTGTCAAAAATCTCTCTTTTGATAAATCCAAGCATATTGGATACGAGGTTCTTTTGCACTGTCTCTACAATCTCCTCTTTCGCTTCTTCAAGAACCTGCTGACCTTCCTCTGTCTCTAATAATCTTGCAGGATCTTGAAGTAGCTCCTTATGTCGCTGCACCAGCTCATTATATCCCAAGATATGTTTTCCATCCTTATCTTTGTACCCATCTCTTAACGCCTCATACTCATCCCACATCTTTGAATACCTATCTTCGACACTTGCTACCTCTGCAGTCTTTTCTTCCTTTGCTTGCTCCAAGTCTTTTATATCAGCTCTTAATTCCGAGTGCTTTTCTTCCAATTCTGAAACACCCCTGAATATATCTCCCGAAAAGTCTGGGTCTCCGTTTATTAGGAATTCTTTTTCACACTTCAAATCTGCAATCGACCAATCTTCAAAAGGCATATCATACGCAGAGTCTTTTCCATTACCATTGATTAGATAATCCTTCTCCTCTTCCAATTCTTCGACCTCTTCACGAGCTTTCTCTACGATTTGTTCCGCTTCTACCTTAGCATCTTCTACAATCGCATCCTTTTCTGCCATTGCTCTTTTATACATCGCTACCGGCATATGCTGTTTTTCTCCATCCTTATAGGCTCTTGCATATTTATGACGTACCAGAATCGGTTCCATAATATTATCCTTAATATCATCTTGCCATCTTGTCATAGATAGGCGGTCTCCCTTTTTCTCTGAACGTTCAAAACCATCACAAGCTAATGCCTTTGTAAGTGATACCTGATGCGATAATCCTTGCTTATATCCCTCTCCAATCGGCTGAACTAGGATATGCATATGTGGTGTCCCCATATGCTCATCCATATGCACCGTAGCAAGAATAATCCTCATATGAGGATAGGATGATTGATAAGATTGAATGAACTCCTCAAACATCGCATGCACTTCCTTACGAAGTTTAGGCTTCTTTACCACTTCGTTAACATCCATAGTTTGGTGGTCACCAAACTGTATTACATACTCATATGCAAGCTGACCGGCTGTGTAATTCTGTCTTGATTTCTGCATATTATTTTGCTCTTCAATGTAGTCCGCTGCATAATCATAAGACTTCATTCTATCACTTCTACGTTGCTTAGCATTGTATTCTTCAATATACGGTTTCATATATTCGTTTGTATATTCCGCAAGAGATTTCCCACCGAGTTCATTTATCAAAACTGCGTTGTATATCGACATAGATGGGTCAACATTGTTCGGCGTATATTCTCTTAGGTCATGTTCTATTGCAGTTTTTCCTCTGCTTACAGATACTGTTTGTGCACTTGCTGGCATCTAATTCCTCCTCTCTGTTCTGTAATTTTGGTGAGTCCATAACTGGCTCTGACAGTTATGGCTCAATACCAGACTTGACATCCTGCGGACATCAAGTCGTATTTCGCTCCTATGCGGAGTGCACAAAGCTGCCGCCTTGACTGCATCTCATAGGGCGTTGCCCTGGCGATGCCTTACCCATTCTCAATGGGAGTTACACTCCCAGGCGAAGCCTTCCCTTGTGCAATCATTGCCTAACGACTATCAGTAAGCTGATACTCGAAGCCAATGATTTTGTCGTCGCACACCATCTGCTTTCTTCCTTGACTATACTTACAAGTACGTGCCACGTACTTGTTATATATCGCTCAAAGTGAAAATCTCTCTACCATCGAAAGCTCATAGGTACTCCTTTTGCATCGAGATATTTTTGGCGTGCTTCCTCTTTCTCCGCATCCGTTGGAGCTGTTTTATATGTACTGTATAATTGTCGCAACGCCACAGCATCCAACTTCCTATTTAGTTCTTTCTTTATCTCTTCACAATCCACTTCCATATCAAGCACAAAACATTTTACGAGCGTAATAAAAAGCCTCTGTGATATCTGAATTTGTTTCTCTTTCATACGTTCCTCCCAAAATCAAGAATGCAAGGTTGCAAGATTGCAATGTTATATATACTTTGCATTCTTGCACTCTTGCAATCTTCCCTACTCATATCAAAAACCCCAATGCCATTTATCGCCAACTTTGGTAGCTGTTATTTCCAACTCTTCTTTGGCGGTAAATAGCGTACGCCTTTTGATACCATCTACTTCTGCTGCTTCAAAGATTTCTGTACTAGGCTTTGGACCATCCGACAGAAACTCTGTTAGAAAATCTTTGGCTGCTTTCAGCTTTGTAACCTTTGGTTCTCCACTAAGCAATTCCTCTACGGTCAGTTCGATAGGCCCTTCCCACATAAAACCATTGTCTTTGTCTAATCGAAAGGCAATCGACTG
>CALZJY010000354.1 GCA_945787925.1 uncultured Anaerosporobacter sp.
TAATTTACCTCTTTGCCTACGTGTAAAAGAGGGAGCGTTAAACGAAGTAGATACAATCATCGGAAGTTGTGTATCTAACTTAAATGAAAAAGAGGTAATCATTGTTACCGACAAAATGTTATATGGCCTATTTAAAGATCAAATCGATAAAATGTCGAATCAATTCAACCAATGTAAGGTATATTTCGTTGAAGAAAGCTCCTTCAATCAAGCCGTTGAATTAGCAAAATATATTGCAATTAAAGGAATCAGCATCGTAATCGGTTTTGGTGGAGGTAAGGTATTAGATACTACAAAATATGCTTCCTTCGTTGCAAAAGCAAATTACTTCTGTATTCCAACAACATTAAGCCATGATGGGATTGCATCACCAATTGCAGTGTTAAATATCGATGGAAATAAAAGAAAATCCTTTGGATGTAAGATTCCAAGTGGTATTATCGTTGACGTAGATATTATTGCAGCTGCACCAATTGATATGTTAAAATCAGGTATTGGTGATACATTAAGTAACTATACTGCATTATTTGACTGGAGACTCGATCAAAAGAGCCGTGGCCTTCAAGTTGATGATTTTGCATATATGCTATCTGATATGTCCTTCTCTTCTTTATATTACAACGAAGAGAAAGATTTAAAGAGTAAGAGCTTCATCAAGAGCATGTCAGAATCTCTTGTGCTTAGTGGATTAGCAATGGAGATTGCAGGTAACTCTCGTCCATGTAGTGGATCTGAGCATTTATTCAGTCACTCCTTAGATGAGCATTATAAAGAAATCCGTATCACTCATGGTATGGCAGTAGCATTAGGAAGTGTTGTAGCATGTATGTTACAACAACGCGACTACAAGCTATTATTAGCTTATTTAAAAGCATACGATATTTCAATTAAACCAATGCAATGGGGAATCACAAAAGAGATTTTCGTAAACGCATGGTTAACAGCAAAAGAAACAAGAAAAGATCGTTACACAATTTTAAATGAAGTTGAACTAGATAAAGAACAACTAGAAAAAATATATGATATGATCCAGGAGGAAAATTATGAAAGCATTAATTTTAGCAGCAGGGTTAGGTAGCAGATTAGCACCAATTACAGACACATGTCCAAAATCTATGGTACCAGTAAACGGTACTCCAATCCTTTTCAAACAAATTGAAAACTTAAAAGAAAATGGAATCACAGATATCACAGTAGTAAGCGGTTACCTAGGTGACGTTTTACGTGATGCTGTATTAGCAAAATATCCAGAAGTAAAAGTAATCCACAGTGCTGATTACGCTTCTACAAACAATATGTATTCTGCTTACCTTGGAAGAGAAGCAGTAGAAGGGGAAGCTTTCTTAATGATGAACGCTGACGTTTTCTATGATGCAAGCGTAGTAAAATCCTTACTTGCATTCGAAGCGGAAAATGCAATTGTAACAGATATCGGAAACTACTTAGAAGAATCTATGAAAGTAGTAGAAAAAGATGGTCGTTTAGTGGAAATCGCTAAAACAATCACAAAAGAAGACGCTTTAGGTGCTTCTATCGATGTTTATAAATTCTCTCCAGAAGCAGGAAAAGCATTCTTTGATGTTTGTAGAGATTTCATCGAAGTGAAGAAAGAACTTACAATGTGGAGTGAAGTAGCTCTTAACGAAGTATTAGGAAAAGTTGAATTTAAAGCTTGCCCATTAGATGGTCGTTGGCTAGAAATTGATAACCATGATGATTTAGCAGCAGCTGAAAAATTGTTTGCATAATTCTTGGAGGTACCGACAGTGAAGATAAGTATTATTGTCCCTGTCTTTCGCTCTCTTAAGTATATAGGTGATTGTCTAGATAGTTTAGAGGCACAAAAAGATAAGGATTTTGAAGTAATTTTAGTAAGCGATCATCTAGAAAATTATGCTGAACTTGTAAAGGAAGCTGATTCTAGAAAAGATGCATTAGATATCAAAGTTTTTGAGTTGACCGAGGGGAATGGTGTTGCAGCAGCAAGAAACTTAGGTATGTCTTTGGCAAAAGGAGACTATATCTATTTCCTTGATGATGATGACTATCTTAACAGTAATGCGATTGCTATCTTTACTGCCGGGATTGAAGGAAATAAATTTACAACATCTAGCCTTACAGAGGAAGTGGATTCTGTAGAGGTATTTACTGGTGATGAAGGCGAAGGTAATGAGAGCAATGACTTTGGTGTAGAAGAAGAAGCAGAGGCGAAAGAGGCAGCTGCCAGCGAAGAGCAGGAGTACATCGTTGCGAATGCTGATGTGATTTCTTTTAAGACAAAGCGTGTACGTGTCGGACGTGGCACATATTATAGTGATTTAAAAACAAAGGCAGAACGTGGTGGAGAAGTAAGAAAAGCAAAACCTCTTTCTAAAAAAGCACTTGCGTTTGTGAAGATGGAAGAGGAATTAGTATCCCGTATTGCTGGTGGAGAAAAGGAAATTGCCTATAGAGAGCTAGCAGCCCTTTATAGTATAAAAAAGAAAAAGAAACTAGCACGCGTATCTGCATTAAATATGCTGTTCAAACGAGAATTCTTAGAAAGAAATCATATTACATTTGATGAGAGTCATGAATTTTATTCGGATCTTCCATTTGTAGTGAAAGCAATCAATGCGTTAGAAACGTATCAGCCATTGGGATTAATCACGTATTATAAGCGTTCTCATAATGATCCAATTCAAGATCCAGCGTTATCGCAGGTAAAATCAGAAGATCGTTTTGATGAGTTAGTAAGAGCTTATAGTGAAGTGAAGAAGATTGATGAAAACGTTCCAGTGA
>CALZJY010000355.1 GCA_945787925.1 uncultured Anaerosporobacter sp.
ACTCCATTTCATGGGTTACGATTACCATGGTCATTCCTTCTTTGGCAAGTTCAAGTACTACCTGCAATACTTCTCTTACCATTTCTGGATCTAAGGCTGCTGTAATCTCATCTAACAATAAGATTTCTGGATGCATTAGAAGCGCCCTAACGATTGCAGCCCTTTGTTTCTGGCCACCAGATAGTTGTCTTGGATAGGAATTCTTCTTTTCTAAATTCCAAATCAAGTTCGATTTTTTTTTTATTTAATTCTTCTGCTTCTTGCTCCACTTCTTTCTTATTCCGTTTCTGTACCTTTACAGGAGCTAATAATAAATTATCTAAAATCGTCTTATGAGGAAATAAATCATAGCTTTGAAATACCATGCCGATTTTTTCCCTAATTTTAGAAGCATTCTTGTCTTTTGCACTGATTAACTGCTCCTCTAGATAGATGCTGCCGGAATCAATCGGCTCTAATAAGTTGAGACATCGTAAAAAGGTACTCTTTCCACAACCAGAAGGTCCCACAATTACGACCACTTCTCCTTTCTGAATCGAAAAGGTAAAATTGTTTAATATGTACTTTCCTTTTTCATAGGACTTCTTTAACTGTTCCGTCCGCAAAATCGTTGTTTCACTCATACACTTTCTTCCTTTCTATGTCGTTCCAAACTCGTCGCTAACTTTGAAAATGGATAACAAATGATGAAATATAAGAGAAAGATTGCTCCATATACCCAAAGTGCCGACGTTGGTACGGTATACCTTGACGCATCGATAATCTGTTTTCCTACTTTTACGACTTCTACCACGCCGATCAATACGACTAACGATGTCGTCTTAATCATCCTTGTAAGAAGGTTGACTCCCGATGGAAGGAGCCGTTTTACAGTCTGTGGAATTATGATATGCACGGTTACTTGCCATTTCGTAAGGCCCAATGCATAGCCGCTGTCGTATTGGTGTTTTGGAATCGAAATCAAGCTGCTTCTTACTAAGTCCCCCATTTCCGCTGCACCCCAAAACGTAAATACTAAAATCGCTGCTACTTCTCCAGACATATCGATTCCCAAATGTTTTGCTGCTCCAAAGTATACTAAAAATAACAAGACTAACTGTGGCATAATCCGTACGACTTCCAAATAACATCTACATAGAAATCGAATCCACCCATGCTTGCTGCGCATCATCATACCAACGAGTACGCCAAATACGACAGATAGTGCCATTGCGATTGCTGCAATCCGAAGAGAGGCCAGTAATCCAATCAGCAGGCGTACGAAATTATTTCCTTGAAATAATACGCTAATTCCCATATCCCGCATAGCGCACCCTCCTTTCAATCCAAGAACAAATCAGTGAGATTGGAAGTAATAACACAAGATATGCCATTACTAACATAAACAAGGCTTCGTCGGTTTTATAATAGATACCGATCAAGTCCTTTGCCACATACATCAGATCTGCCAATGCTACGGCGCTAAATACCGAAGTCTCCTTGATTAAGAAAATCATATTGGCACAAATGACTGGTACAGAGGTAGCAACTGCCTGAGGCAAGACGACATAACGAATTGTCTGCATCTGCGTCATTCCCAGACTATATGCGGATTGTCTTTGGCTTTCCGACACCGCTTCCATTCCACTTCGGAATGCTTCTGCCATATAGCCTCCCCCTAGAAAAATCAGGCCTACGATGGCACATGTTTCGGATTCTAATACGATTCCTAACTTCGGTAATCCAAAGTATAAGAAGAATAATTGAATGAGCAGCGGGGTATTTCTCGATAACTCTATGTAACTTTGCACCAGTTGCCGAAGCACTGGGATATGTAATTGTTTGATCAGGCTGCATACCAATCCAAGAAGGATTGCGCCTACAATGCCAATGGCTGCGATTCGAATCGTCAGTAGCGCCGCTTCTTGATACATTGGCAAATACTCCTTAATAAATGCAAGATCCATAACTGCTAACTCCTTTTACTTTTCGGTATAGAATAGTAGCAAGCATCTGATGTCCAGGAATGTCTAAATGCTCTTCATCCTCTTTGCTTGGCCTTGCAAAGTCAGAAGCTGCTAAAAAGTCACAATAATACTTCTCTGTAATTTGCTTGTATGCCTCTTTCAATCCTTTCGAAACTTCTACTGAATGTGGATGAAAGGCAGGATCGAACCGTTCTTCCCACACATGCTCCCCTAATTCAATCGGAGAAACAACTAAGATTTCTGTTTTCGGATTATGTAAACGTATCTGAATAATCAACTGCTCGATTCCATTTGCAATGTCCTCTGGTTCAGCATGGAATTCTTCTTTACAATCATTGGTTCCAAGCATAAGAATGACCTTGTCGATTGGATGATGCGTTTCTAGCAAGAATGGAAGCATCTTTGTTCCATTTCTTCCTTGTCTTTTTTTCTCTGTAAACTTAGTAGTGCGGCCGCATAAGCCTTCTTCTACTACGTGATAGTCTTCATATCCTAAAAGCTGTTGCAATCGTCCTGTCCATCGTTCCTCAAAAGAATACCGTTTCGTTGTATTTGGAATCAGTCCATATGTATTTGAATCTCCAAAGCATAAGATTTGTTTCATGCCGCTTCCTCCCTTGCTATTTATTCCCTACTCTATTAATAGGCTTAATATACTTTTCTTTTGTGAAAAAGTCAACCGCATCCCCCTAATAATTCATACTAAATCTATAAGTTTTCTCTGCATAGTATTATTTGATTCTTAATACAATACAATGCAAAAGAAAAAGGAAGTGTCGCACTAACGATTTTTAATCGTTAG
>CALZJY010000356.1 GCA_945787925.1 uncultured Anaerosporobacter sp.
CTTTACAATGCCTGCAATGGTCGTCTCATCGGATTGTACCGCTTGCATACCATAAGCCTTAGCAGTCGCAAGGGTATGTTTCCCGATGCATACTGCTTGTACGTCCTTGTAGTCTTCTTCGTTCAGGTTGCGGACAAATCCTTTTACTGCGGAATTGCTTGCGAAGGTTACGATGTCCTCTTTGTTCCAATCGAAGAACCTTGGAGCAGTATATTCCGTGCGATACAATGGAATCGCGTCGCAGACAATTCCTAACTCATCTGCCTGTGCTGCAACGGCTGCCATGCAACGGCTCTTCTTATTCTCTGGAACAATCATTCCCACTTTGTCTCCATTTGATAGCTGGCTGCAAAGAAGGGAGGAAAGTTCTTCTCCATAATGGCTCTCTGGCATAATGTCTGCTAAGATTCCGTGGCTTTCTAACGCTTCTTTTGTTGCTGGTCCAATCACTGCGATCTTTGTGTTGTACAAGCTTCGTACATCCATTCCAACTTCTTTTAACTGCTGAAAGAACAATTCCACACCTGCTTCGCTTGTAAATACAAGCCAGTCGTAGCCTCTTGTTCCTTCTTTCAATTCTTGCATTATGGCAGCCTGTTTTATTTCCACGATAGAAGTCACTGGCTGTTCTAATACTTCTGCTCCTTGTTCACGTAACAGACGGCCAAGTTCCTCGCCTTTTTCTTTTGGCCTTGTCACGATTACACGCTTCATTCCAAGAGGACGTTTTTCTGACCATGCAAATTCTCTCTCCAAGGCACACACGTCGCCTACTAGGATAATTCCTGGCGTTCCAATGCCTGCTTCTTGGGCCTTTTGTGGAAGGTCGGCGAGCGTAGCGATGACTTTCTTCTGATTATATCTTGCCCCGTGTTGGATGACAGCGGCTGGTTTTTCTGGACTTACTCCTTCCGCTAATAATCCTTCACAGATCGTTGGAAGTGCTCCGATTCCCATTAAAAAAATCAGTGTCACATCTCCAAGGGCTGCTAACTCCTTATAATCGATTCCATCCGTATTGCCACGTTTTCTATGGGCAGTCACCACATGGAAAGATGGCGTATAGTTCCTATGGGTAACTGGAATGCCTGCATATGCTGGTACTGCGATTGGAGACGGAATTCCTGGTACGACTTCAAATGGAATGCCTTCCTTGACTAATTCCTCTAATTCTTCTCCACCACGTCCAAATACAAAAGGATCTCCGCCTTTTAGTCGAACCACTCGTTTTCCTTCTTTTGCTTTCTCTACAAGCAGTGCATTGGTTTCTTCCTGTGTCAGTATGTGGTTTCCTGCATACTTTCCTGCGTTTATGGCTTCTGCTTCTTCTGGTATGTGTAACAGGATGGAGCGGTCTACTAATTGGTCGTAGATGACTACTTCTGCCTGCTCTAACACCTGCTTTCCTTTTACCGTAAGCAAGCCGATATCCGATGGGCCTGCTCCTACTAGCCATACGTTTGCACTCATATCTCTTACCTCATCATTTCTAACTATTGTCCGTACTTTGTTCTCATGTTTCTTGCAAGAGCTTCCCCTAACTGGTTCGCATCCTTGGCTTTTCCAGTTGTAGATTCCTTAAAGAATTCGCCCGTACTTTCTTTGTAGTAAAGTCCTGTAAGGTGTACTTCTTCTCCGTGTACTTCGGCATATGCCGCTACTGGGGAGCTACATCCTCCATCTAACTTTCTTACAAAGGCACGTTCTGCTTGGGCTGCAATCATCGTTTCTGGATCACAAACCTTGCTTAAAAACGAACAGTCTAACTCTTTTCTTGCTTGGATTACAAGGATTCCTTGTCCTGCTGCTGGAAGCAGTTCTTCCACAGAAAACGGACGGCTGATTCTGTGCTCTAGGTTCGCACGTTTTAATCCTGCTGCCGCTAATAAGATTCCATCAAACTGTCCTTCGTCTAGCTTGCGAAGTCTTGTCTGAATGTTTCCACGCACTGGCTCTACCTTGACACTTGGATACAATGCCTGAAGCTGAATCCTTCTACGGAAACTAGAGGAACCGATCAGGCACTCTTCTACTGCCTTTCCTTCGCCTTTTCCTTCCGGATATACAAGCACGTCCCTTGGGTCTCCTCGCTTTGTCACTGCAACGATTGGCAGTTCCTTGTTTTCTTCCATTGGAACGTCCTTTAGGCTGTGTACTGCGATGTCAATTTGGCCATTTAATAATGCTTGGTCTAATTCCTTTACGAAAAGTCCTTTTCCACCAATCTTATCTAATGTCTTATCTAAGATTTTATCTCCTGTTGTCTTAAATGTCTTTAGCTCTATTTCCATCGTAGGATTATGTCGTTTGATTTCTTGAATGACAAGTTCCGTCTGCATTACTGCAAGCACGCTGTCTCTGCTTCCTACTACAATCTTATTCATTGGAACAACCTTTCTCTCTATTTACAAATTTAACTATGTTATGTAGTATAGCATGAATTGTGTATAAATAATAGATATGTGTAACAATTGAGCACTAAAAAACAGGTCTCCTCGTAATTCTTACAAAGAAACCTGTTTTTCTACTCTCTATTTCATTGGAAATGACATCACTGCCTTAAATAAGTCTCCATCAAGATGGATGGAAAACGTTCCGCCTTGCAGCTCTACAAGGCTTTTTGCAATCGCAAGGCCAAGCCCGGAACCTTCCGTATTTCTCGCCTTGTCGCCTCGTACGAAACGCTCAGTAATCTCTTCTTCTGTAAAGTCTATTTCTACGGCAGAAATATTCTTGATGCTTACTAGTAATTGCTGATTGATTTCTT
>CALZJY010000357.1 GCA_945787925.1 uncultured Anaerosporobacter sp.
TTTCGTGAATTTTTACCCTTGAATTAAGTCAAAATATAAGATATAATGATGAAAATTTGTGCAATAAGTAATGTAATAGAGTAGGAGAATAGTAATGTCGAAAGCAGTAAAGAAAAACGTAGCGATTCAAAAAGTCGAACAACTTAGCAGTGATATTTTTAGCATGTACTTAGTAGATGCTTCTATTGCTAATCAAGCAAAAGCAGGACAATTTATCTCGTTATATAGTCAAGACGGAAGTAACTTATTACCTAGACCAATTAGTATTTGTGAAATTGATCAGGAAGAAGGGACTATCCGTCTTGTTTTTCGTGTCGTAGGAAAAGGAACGAAAGAGTTCTCCAAGTTACAAGCTGGTGATACCATTGCAGCAATGGGGCCGCTTGGAAACGGATTTACATTAGAGGGTCAGAAAGCAATCTTAATCGGTGGCGGAATTGGAATCCCACCAATGCTAGAACTTGCAAAACAGCTTCATGCAAAAGGAGTAGAAGTGCAAGCGGTATTAGGATATCGAGATGCGTTATTCTTAAATGATGAATTTGAGCAATATGGAAAAGTCTACATATCAACAGAGGATGGTAGTGTAGGAACAAAAGGTAATGTAATTGATGCTATAAAGGAACATGGACTAATGGCGGATATGATTTATGCTTGCGGTCCGAATCCGATGTTAAGAGGCGTAAAAGCCTATGCCATGGAACAGAATATAAGAGCGCAAATCTCCTTAGAAGAAAAGATGGCGTGTGGGATCGGGGCTTGTCTTGCCTGCGTATGCAAGTCAAAAGAAAAAGATGCACACTCTCATGTTCATAACAAGAGAATCTGTAAAGATGGTCCAGTATTTTATTGTGAGGAGGTAGAACTATAATGAATACAGCAGTAACTATTGCGGGGGTTACCTTAAAGAATCCAGTTGTTACCGGATCGGGAACATTTGGTTCAGGAAAAGAATACTCCGACTTTGTAGATTTAAATAAATTAGGCGGAGTGGTAACGAAAGGGGTTGCCAATATCCCTTGGGCTGGAAACCCAACACCAAGAATTGCAGAAACAGCATCTGGAATGTTAAATGCAATCGGCTTACAAAACCCAGGGATCGATGTGTTCGTACAACGTGACATTCCATTCTTACAACAATATGATACAAAGATCATCGTAAACGTATGTGGAAAAAGTGTAAGCGATTATTGCGAAGTAGTAGAACGTCTAGGAGACGAAAAAGTAGACTTACTTGAAATCAATATTTCTTGCCCCAATGTAAAAGAAGGCGGAATCGCGTTTGGTCAAAATCCAAGGGCAGTAGAGGAAATCACAAGCGAGTTAAAGAAACGTGCGAAACAGCCAATCATTATGAAGCTTAGTCCAAACGTTACTGACATTACGGAAATGGCAAGAGCTGCAGAAGCAGGTGGAGCAGATGCCCTAAGCTTAATCAATACCTTAACAGGAATGAAGATTGATGTAGATAAGAGAGCATTTGCATTAGCCAATAAGACAGGGGGACTTTCTGGTCCAGCAATCAAGCCAGTTGCAGTACGCATGGTATACCAAGTAGCAAATGCGGTAAACCTTCCAATCATCGGTATGGGGGGGATTATGACAGCATATGATGCGCTAGAGTTCTTAATGGCAGGGGCAACTGCAGTAAGCGTAGGAACAGCAAACTTTACAAACCCGTATGCAACGGTAGAGATTGCAGCAGGAATTGAAGAATATATGAAACGTAATAATATCAATGATATCAAAAAAATCATTGGTTGTGTAAAATAGAGAAAGGTTAGGTAGGAAAGATGGAACAATACAAGAAAGAGTTTATTGAATTTATGGTGGATTGTGGAGTATTAAAATTTGGTGATTTTGTAACAAAGAGCGGAAGAAAGACTCCATTCTTCGTAAATACAGGATTTTATCGTACAGGCGCGCAACTTCGTAGATTAGGCGAATATTATGCAAAGGCAATCAGCGAAAAATATGGTCTTGATTTTGATGTATTATTTGGACCTGCCTACAAAGGAATCCCACTAAGCGTTGCTACAAGCATGGCAATCGACGAACATTACGGAAAGGATGTAAAATACTGCTCCAACCGTAAAGAAGTAAAGGATCACGGAGATACAGGTATCTTACTTGGTAGTCCAATCGCAGACGGAGATAAAGTAGTAATCATTGAAGATGTAACAACAGCTGGTACATCCATTAACGAAACGCTTCCTATTATTAAAGCGCAAGGCGACGTAGAGGTAATTGGCTTAGTAGTAAGCGTGGACCGTTGCGAGCGTGGACAAGGCGAAAAGAGTGCCTTAGATGAAATTCAAGAAAAATACGGAATTAAAACAACTGCAATCGTAACGATGAAAGAAGTGGTTGAACATTTATACAATAAACCTTATAATGGAAAAGTAATTATTGATGACAGTTTAAAAGCAGCCATCGACGCATATTATGAACAATATGGAGTAAAATAAGTTTTGGAGGTTATTCGTATGGATGAAAAAGTGTATAAAACATTGAATTCCACAGGAAAACTTAATATTATATTTGGTATTTTAACAATCGTATTTGGCATTGGAACGGGAGTCGTGTACATTGTCAACGGTGCAAGACTATTAAAACGCAAGTCTAGAATGTTATTCTAAGTACCAGATAGATCTAGAACTAATATAGAGGCCAGAATCGTAACGAGAAGAAACACGCTCTGCGAGTTTCTTCTCGTTATCGCGACAGTCGCCAAGGTCATGCAAGCAGGACTTTGGCTCGTTGTT
>CALZJY010000358.1 GCA_945787925.1 uncultured Anaerosporobacter sp.
CGCATGTGGACGTACGTTAACATTCGCAATCCATGCAGTAGATAAAATGGTAGCAGACGGCATGAGGACAGGCGTTGGTCCAAGCGTTGACTTCTCTAATAGAGAACAAAAAGTGGAAGCAATGACTGCAGAAGGCTTAAAAGATGGTACGTATACTGCAACAGGAAAAGGAATCGAAGGAGAGATCCCTGTTTCTGTAACAATCAAAAATGGTAAGATTACAGAATTAAAAGCAGATTACTCTAGAGAAACTCCATCCATCGGTGTAGTACAAGGCGATGAAATCGTAAAACAAATCTTAGCTGCCAATGGTACACAAGGTGTAGACGCTATTTCAGGTGCGACAATTACAACAGATGCAATCATCAAAGCAGTTGGAAAATGTCTTGCACAAGCAAAATAAGAAAAAATAAGCAAGAAGCTGTCCAAGTAATTGGATGGCTTCTTTTTTGTTGCATAGGAAATTGCGAAGAATCCCCTATGCAACAAAAAACGCCCGAAAAAGAAGGGCGTAGAACACACACTTTGTTCTGCTTTTTTAACAAATAGAATGAATTGTTTTCTTATATAAGACAGCGAATCCCCCTCGGCGCGGCAACGTGTGTGTTCCCTGAGTGGGTTGGAAGTCGCGAGAATGTGTGGAACACACACGTTGTTCTTTAGCAGAACAACGAGCCAAAGTCCTGCTTTTTTAACAAATAGAATGAATTGTTTTCTTATATAATGTAAAATTACATATGATATATGTACTATGGTATAATAAAAGATGATTGCTCGTTTTTGAATGAAAGTGAAAGAAAATGACTGACTATGATGTTTTTTTGAGCATATAATAAAAACAACAAAAGGAGAGAAACGGATGTTAACGAAAGAAAGACATGATTTGATACTTCAAATGCTAAAACAAAAGAGAGCGGTAACGGTTACCGAACTTACAAAAGAGCTAGAGGCATCAGAATCGACAATTCGAAGAGACTTGTCAGCGCTAGATAAAGAGAAAAAGCTGATCAAAGTCCATGGAGGGGCAACGGCGCTAGAAGATGAATTTATAAGTTTCGAAGCAGATGTCGCAACCAAATCTGTTCTTAATATTCAAGAAAAGCATGCAGTTGGAAAGTATGCTGCATCCTTAATCAATAAAGAAGACTTTGTATATATCGATGCCGGAACGACGACGGAAACGATGATTGATTATATTGAAAACAATGGAGCCGTATTTGTGACCAATGGAATCGCTCATGCAAGAAAGCTAATCCAAAGAGGATGCAAAGCGTATGTCATCGGCGGAGAGTTAAAGCTTTCCACAGAGGCGATTGTTGGAGCCGAAGGTGTCAGCAATATAAAAAAATATAATTTTACAAAGTGTTTCTTAGGAACCAATGCGATTGCAGTAGATCAAGGATTTACGACGCCAGATATTGAAGAGGCGTTAATGAAGCAAGAAGCAAGTAAGCGAAGCCATATCACCTACGTATTGGCAGACCATACGAAGTTTGGCAGAGTAAGTTCCGTAACATTTGAAAATTTATCAGATGCGTGTGTGATTACAGATTACGTAACTGAGGAAAAATATAAAAAGAGTACGATTATCAAGGAGGTGCTGAAATGATTTATACAGTAACATTTAACCCGGCACTAGATTATGTCATCGGTGTAGAGGATTTTCATCTTGGCGAAGTGAATAGAACGAAGGAAGAGGCAGTCTTCTACGGAGGAAAAGGAATCAACGTATCTGTAGTATTAAAAGAATTAGATATGGATAGCGTGGCATTAGGATTCACCGCAGGCTTTACTGGTGTGGAAATTGCACAAGGAGTAAAAGCACAAGGAGTGAATGCAGATTTCATTCATTTAAAGGAAGGCATGAGCCGTATCAATATCAAAATCAAGTCCAAGGAAGAAACAGAAATTAACGGACAAGGTCCTAAGATTACAGAAGAAGCATTAGCGCAGTTATTTGGAAAGATTGATGCATTACAAGATGGAGATGTCTTAGTATTAGCAGGAAGCATTCCAAATACATTGCCGGACGACATTTACGAAAAGTTAATGGCAAGAGTAGAAGGTAAGGACATTCAAGTAGTCGTAGATGCGACGAAAGACTTATTAAAGAATGTATTAAAATATCATCCATTTTTAATCAAGCCAAACAATCATGAATTAGGAGAAATGTTTGGAGTTAAACTAACAACGGATGAGGAGATCGTTCATTACGCAAACGAGCTACAAAGACTTGGTGCTCGCAACGTATTAATCTCTATGGCCGGAGATGGTGCAATTTTAGTAGCAGAAGATGGTTCTGTTCATAAGATTGGCGTTCCAGTAGGAACCGTAGTAAATTCCGTAGGTGCAGGAGATTCTATGGTGGCTGGTTTCTTAGCAGGATACTTAAAGACTGGTAAGTACAGCGAGGCCTTAAAGACAGGTACTGCAGCTGGAAGTGCAACAGCATTCTCGAAAGGGCTTGCAACAAGAACATATATTGATGAGTTATATTCTACACTTTAGAATACAACCAAGCATAAAGGAGGCGGAGTAATGAGAATTACCGACTTAATTGAAAAACAGGGGATAATGCTCAATGCGACAGTTGGTTCCAAGCAAGAAGCATTTGAATTATTGGTAGACTTACAAGAAAAATCCGGTCACATCAATGATAAGGAAGAATATATGAGAGGAATCCTTGCTCGTGAGGCACAAAGCTCCACAGCAATCGGCGAAGGGTTAGGAATTCCTCATACGAAGAATAGAGCAGTTTG
>CALZJY010000359.1 GCA_945787925.1 uncultured Anaerosporobacter sp.
AAAGCAAAAAAAGTTTTTAAATCAGATGTTGAAAATGTATACATAGTTGATTATAAAGATGATGCAACTGCATTCAACGGTTTAAAAAAGGGTACAATTGTTGGTAAAGGTGTTGTAAACAACCGTATGTCCAACCATATGTTTAAAATGTTAGAAGAAGCAGGGGTTCCTACTCATTATGTTGAAGAATTAAGTGATCGTGAAACAGCGGTAAAGAAAGTGGAAATCGTTCCATTAGAAGTTATCGTAAGAAACATCGCAGCAGGAAGTTTTTCTAAAAAATTAGGCATCGAAGAAGGAAAGAAACTTCTTTGTCCAACATTAGAATTCAGTTATAAAGATGATGATCTTGGAGATCCAATGATCAATGATTACTATGCAATCGCAATCGGCGCTGCAACAAGAGAAGAAATCGATCGTATTACAGAATTAACATTCAAAATCAATGAAGTAATGAAAGAATACTTCTTAACAGTTGGTATTGAATTAGTAGACTTCAAAATTGAATTTGGTAAAACAGTAGATGGCGAAATCATCTTAGCAGATGAAATCAGCCCAGATACTTGCCGTTTATGGGATGTAGAAACTCATGCAAAATTAGACAAAGACCGTTTCCGAAGAGATATGGGCGATGTAGAAGAAGCGTATATCGAAGTAGCAAAACGTATCGGCTTAGTAAAATAAATTTCTCATGACAAAAACCCAGAACGACATGGGGTGTCCCCCTGCGTGGAGATAAAATTTTATGTATTTACCCGCAGGGGAATGCATGGTATCATAAGATAGTTGAACATAATATTACATTAGTACATTAGATAGAAAGGGTTTGCCATGAGTAAGACAGTAAATGATTTTATTTCAGACGAACTTCATGAAGAATGTGGAGTATTCGGTGTTTATGATTTTGACGGCAATGACGTTGCGTCCTCTATTTATTATGGATTATTTTCTTTACAGCACAGAGGACAAGAAAGCTGTGGTATTGCAGTCAGTGACACATTAGGTCCGAAAGGCCGCGTTAGATCCTGTAAAGGCATGGGACTTGTAAATGAGGTATATACTCCAGAAAGTTTAGAAAAATTACATGGTGACATCGGTGTTGGTCATGTTCGTTACTCTACAGCAGGAGCAAGTGTAGAATCTAACATTCAACCGTTAGTATTAAACTACGTAAAAGGAACCCTAGCCCTTGCACACAATGGCAATCTTGTAAATGCTTTAGAACTTAGGGAAGAGTTAGAATACACAGGTGCAATCTTCCAGACAACGATTGACTCGGAAGTAATTGCGTACCACATTGCAAGAGAACGTCTAAATACGAAAAGCGTAGAAGAGGCCGTTCGTAATGCAATGCAAAAGCTAGCAGGAGCATACTCCTTAATCGTAATGAGTCCTAGAAAATTAATTGGAGCAAGAGATCCATTTGGTTTCAAACCACTATGTATCGGTAAGCGTGACAATGCCTACATCTTAGCAAGTGAAACTTGTGCATTAGATGCGGTAGGTGCGGAATTCGTAAGAGATGTAGAACCAGGTGAGATTGTAACGATTAGTAAAGAACACGGAATCGAATCCGATAAGACTCTTTGTCAACCTAAGAAGGCTAAATGTATTTTTGAATACATATACTTCGCGCGCCCAGATAGCTATATCGATGGTGTAAGTGTATATAATTCAAGAATTATGGCAGGTAAGATTTTGGCACAGACACATCCAGTAGATGCCGATATCGTAGTAGGCGTGCCGGATTCTGGAAATGCCGCAGCGCTTGGATATGCGATGGAATCTGGAATTGACTTTGGTATGGCGTTTGTAAAAAACAGCTATGTAGGTAGAACCTTCATCAAGCCAAAGCAATCCGTTCGTGAATCAGCGGTTAAGATTAAATTAAACGTATTAAAAGAGGTTGTACAAGGAAAACGTGTCGTTATGATCGATGACTCCATCGTTCGTGGTACGACAAGTGCAAGAATTGTACAGATGTTAAAAGCAGCAGGAGCGAAAGAGGTGCACGTACGCATCAGTTCTCCTCCATTCTTATATCCATGTTATTTTGGAACAGACGTTCCATCCTGCGATCAATTAATCGCACATAACAACAGTATAGAAGAAATTTGCAAATTGCTTGGAGCAGACAGCCTTGGCTATTTAGATCGCGAACGCTTAAGCGAATTAGTAGAAGGAGATACTGGTTTCTGTGACGCTTGTTTCTCAGGAAATTATCCAGTAGAGCCACCAAAGGAAGATATCCGCGGAGAATATGACAAATAAAGAGCTGCCCAACAGGAGGTTACAATGAACAACGATAGATATCAAAGCCCATTTTCAGAACGCTACGCAAGTAAGGAGATGCAATACATCTTCAGTCCTGATATGAAATTCAGAACTTGGAGAAAGTTATGGATCACACTTGCTGAAGTAGAAAGAGAATTAGGACTTAACATCAGTGAAGAACAAATTGCAGAATTAAAAGAGCATGCAGAAGACATCAACTACGATGTTGCAAAAGCAAGAGAAAAAGAATGTCGTCATGACGTTATGTCTCATGTATATGCATATGGCGTACAATGTCCAAACGCAAAGGGAATCATTCACCTTGGTGCTACAAGCTGCTATGTAGGGGATAACACAGATGTCATCATCATGACAGAAGCCCTTAAGTTAGTAAAACGTAAGTTAGTAAATGTAATCAATGAATTAGCAAAATTTGCAGATGAATACAAAGCACTTCCAACAC
>CALZJY010000360.1 GCA_945787925.1 uncultured Anaerosporobacter sp.
CACAAAGTTTCTTCTTTGAGTAAAGGGGAAGAGCCTAGGAAATGCTCCAGACGAGTGTATCCTAGGCTCTTTTTTTCTTTATTGTATCGAAAATCGGGTTTGTCCCCCGTTATGGTAACATATTTCCTGCTGCCAGGTAGATGCGGTACCATTCTTCTCTTGTAAGACATACAGAAGATGCTTTTGTAATGGCTTCGATACGTGCAGGAGTCATCGTGCCTACGATTGTCTGAATCTTTGCAGGATGGCGTAAGATCCAGGCCGTAGCAATGGCAGTATTGCTTACATTGTACTGCTCTGCAAGTTCATTGATTACTTTGTTTACTTCTGGAAATTTAGGGTTGTCTAAGAATACCCCTTCAAAGAATCCGTATTGGAATGGAGACCATGCCTGAATCGTGATGTCCTTTAGACGGCAGTAATCTAGAATCTCACCATCACGGTTGATTCCGCCATCTAATTTCATGTTCATCATAAGGCCAGAATCAATCATGCCTGTATGCATCACGCCGAATTGTAGCTGGTTGATGATTAATTTCGTGTCTAACGACTTGCTTAATAGCTCCATCTGCATTGGCGTATGGTTGCTTACACCGAAGTGTCGTACTTTTCCCTGCTGTTGAAGAATCGAGAAGGCTTCGGCCACTTCGTCAGGCTCCATTAGGGCATCTGGGCGGTGGAGAAGGAAGGTATCCACATAATCCGTATGTAGGCGTTGTAAACTCTTGTCTACAGAAGAAAGGATATGCTCTTTGGAAAAGTCATACATCTTTCCAGGAATGATTCCACATTTTGTTTGAAGAATCATGTTCTCGCGAAGAGATGGTGTGAGAGTGATTGCCTTTGCAAAGATTTCCTCCGATGCGCCAGCACCGTAGATGTCTGCATGGTCAAAGAAATTGATGCCAGCTTCCATGGATGTTTTGATAACGCGTTCTACCTCTGCCGGAGTAAGCGCGTTCATTCTCATACATCCAAGGCCGATTTCCGAAGCGAGGATGCCACTGTTTCCTAGATTGATCGTTTTCATAAAATCCTCCTAAATCATGTGATATAATTACTATATCAAAGATTGGGAAAAAGACAAATACTCAAAATAAAAAGCAATCAGTTTCCATTTTTTTACCCATTATGTTAGAATGGTTCTGCATGACTCATACATATATTGAAATAGCACAGTGGTAACATGGGGGTATTGCATGAGCAACCTAATACCTAGGGTGCTATTAGGAATAATAATTTTTATATGTAGCCTAGGGAAGCCAGTCAATGCGAAGGAGGGGCAGACAGGGAAGCTGCCAGTACTTCAGACAAAAGAGACCGTGCTGTTTAGAATAGAAGGGAATAGAAGTGACTCCATAGCAATGTATTGGAAGGAAGCAACGAAATTCAAAGACAAACAGGAAGACAAGGAGGAAGATGCCGAAATGTCACTAGCTAGACAGCGCGAGTACGTAAGGCAAAGCATGAGGGAATATCGAATCTGTATGTCAGGCTTATTGGTGCTTATGATGGTAGTCTTCCTGATTTTACTGATTAAGAATCCTTGTCCTAAAAAGAAAAAGAAAAAGGAGAAAAAGTAATGGAAGCAATTCAATGTATAAAAGAAAGAAGAAGTGTAAGAACATTTAAGACGGAAAAAGTTTCTCAGGAAATAGTGGAGAAAATTATTGAAACAGCAAGATTTGCACCATCTTGGAAAAATACACAGACAGCAAGATATATCGTAATTGAAAACAAAGAAATGAAAGAACTGTTAGCAGAAAAAGCAGTATTAGGATTCAGCCATAATGCAGGAATCATGAAAAATGCACCACAACTTGTGATTATAACATGCGTACATGGGCGTTCTGGATTTGAACGTGATGGTTCCTACTCTACGAGCAAAGAGGATCGTTGGGAAGTGTTTGATGCAGGAATCGCAACCCAAACATTTTGTCTTGCGGCATATGCAAATGGTGTGGCATCTGTGATCATGGGAGTTTTTGATGAAGACAAGGTAAAGGAAATTGTTGGGATTAGCGAAGGCCAAGTAGTATGTGCAATCCTTGCAGTAGGCTATGCAGAAGGCGAAACAGCCGCTCCAAAAAGAAAAGAAGTGAGTGAACTAGTAACGTATTTCATATAGCCACAGAGTAGATTTGCTATTTGAATTTCAGATAAACTATGATACAATACACAAAGCGATAAAAATAGGAGTGTTTTAGAAAAAAATGTCAAAAAAAAGTAACCAGATAATGAAACAGGCAGGAATCTTGGCTGCAGCCGGAATTATCTGTAGAATTATAGGATTTATATATCGTATTCCTTTGACACACGTCATTGGAGATAAGGGAAATGGGTATTATGGTTTTCCATATTTAATTTACTCCATCATACTGCTTATTACTTCGTATAGTATCCCAAGTGCCGTATCGAAAGTTATGGCAGAGCGTTTGGCGCTTAAGGAATATCGAAATGCACAAAGGGTATTTCATTGTTCTCTCATCTATGTAACCGTAGTAGGTGGCCTTGCCAGCGTGCTCACCTTCTTTATTGCTCCTTATGTGGTGGATAAAGAGACAGCAGCAGTACTTCGCGTATTTTGTCCGACGATCTTCTTCTCCGGCCTATTAGGAACGTTGCGGGGGTATTTCCAAGCACATAGAACCATGGTACAATCAAGTATTTCGCAAATCTTCGAACAGATTATGAATGCCATTGTCAG
>CALZJY010000361.1 GCA_945787925.1 uncultured Anaerosporobacter sp.
TCATCACTAAGATGACTTGCGATAAAGGTACATTAGAAGCAATGATCAAAGAAGATAACGAATTCGCAAACAACAAACTTGCAATCAAAGAAGTAAACGATTCTGGTAACTATAAGAACAAAGTTCTTGGTGGACAAAACCCATTAGGAATCTACTCTGAAGGTGCAGAAAAAATCAGTTTACAAAACTCAACTGCTTATGATGCTGGTTGTAACGAAGAATTCCAAAAAGCAATGAAGAACTACTATAAAGGAACTGCTACTTATGAAGAAGCACTTGAGTTATTCTATAAGAATGTAGAAGTAAAATATCCAGAACTCAAAAGATAATACTCTTTGATTATTGAATAGTTGATAGGGGATGTGCCTTACGGAGAAGTAAGGCACATCCTTTGCCTAAAACAGTGGAGGTGTGAAATGGCAAAATCCCAAAAAACCAATAATAGTAATGTTGTAAAATATAACAGATGGGGATATTATTTTTTAATTCCATTTATTTTAGTTTATCTTGTATTTCAATTAATTCCTTTAGTTAGTACCGTTTATAATAGTTTCTTTGAAAATTATCGTTCAGGACTTGCACAGATAGGACCTAACTTCGTAGGCTTGGACAATTATATAAAACTTTTCTCTGATGGCGATGTATGGAAGTACTTAGGTAATACGCTGATCATGTGGGTAATGTGTTTCATTCCACAGATTATCGTTTCCTTATTATTAGCTGCATGGTTTGTTGATACTAGATTAAGAATTAAAGGTAGCGGTTTCTTCAAAACAGTAATCTACCTTCCAAACTTAATCATGGCATCCGCATTCGCAATGTTATTCTTTGCATTATTCTCAGACGGCGGTCCAGTAAACGCAATCTTACAAAACATAGGTATCCTTGAAAAAGGACAGGCATACTCCTTCTTAAGTCATGTATGGAGTACAAGAACATTAGTTGCGATTATGAACTTCTTAATGTGGTTTGGTAACACTACAATTCTTCTTATGGCAGGTATGATGGGTATCGACCCAGCATTATTCGAAGCTGCAGAAGTTGATGGTGCTAGCCCAACAAAAGTATTCTTTAAAATCACATTACCATTATTACGTCCAATCCTTATCTACGTAATGATTACTTCCTTAATCGGTGGTCTTCAAATGTTCGATGTGCCACAGATCTTAACAAACGGAACAGGTGAACCAGTACAGTCTTCCATGACATTAATCATGTACTTAAACAAACACCTATTCAGTAAAAACTATGGTATGGGTGGAGCATTCTCCGTATTACTTTTTGTAATCACTGGTATCTTAAGTCTTATCGTATTTAAGATCTCAGCTGAAAAGGAGGTAAAATAGATGCAAAAAGAAGGTAACTTAAAAGAGGGCTTGGGTCTCGGTGCTAGAAGAGTCATTGCTTATATCGTATTAGGCTTTATCACTGTATTATGTCTATTCTGGTTTTACGTATTATTTGTAAATGCAACAAGAACAAGTGGCGAAATCCAATTAGGGTTCTCTGCAATTCCAGGAAGCAATTTCTTTGAAAACTGGAAGAACCTTATGAAAGGTACACAACCTGTTTGGAGCGGTCTATTCAATAGTGTGCTAATCGCTGGTGCAAGTGCTGCATTAACAACATACTTCTCAACAATGACAGCGTATGCAATCCATGCATATAATTTTAAATTAAAGAAAGTAATGTTTACTTTCATCCTTATGGTTATGATGATCCCAACGCAGGTAACTGCACTTGGTTTCTTACAATTAATCGGAAACATGGGATTAGAAGATAGCTTCGTTGGATTAATCGTACCATCCATCGCAGCACCAGTAACATTCTTCTATATGAAACAGTACTTAGATTCTACCTTACCAATGGCAATCATTGAAGCGGCAAGAATCGATGGAGCTGGAGAATTCCGTATCTTTAATACGATCATTCTTCCACTAGCAAAACCTGCAATCGCAGTACAAGCAATCTTCGCATTCGTTGGAAGCTGGAACAACTACTTCGTGCCAGCATTAATCTTACATGAAGATAGCAAAAAGACACTTCCAATCTTAATCGCACAATTACGTAGTGCAGATTACCTTAAGTTCGATATGGGACAAGTATATATGATGATTGCATTCTCTATCTTCCCTGTAATTATTGTATATTTATGTTTATCCAAATACATCGTTCAAGGTACTACACTTGGTGGTGTAAAAGGTTAAGAACAATCGAAAAAGCAGAAGGCAACCTAGGTTGGCCTCTGCTTTTTTTGTTGTATAGGGGAGCTTGAATGGTTTACCCTTCTAAGGAGGACTGGATCACCTTGCGGTAGGTTGGAAGTGGAAGCAGCTTGTGTAACAGGATGAGTTGTTTCATCTTCCCAGTAGGATAACGCATCTTTTTCTTTCCGTCAGTTGCCGCCTTGTAGATTGTTCTTGCAACGCCTTTGGCATCGGAGCCGGCATGGCTGTTGGAAATGAGATTCTGAATCACTCGGTCTGAATAGGAGCGGTACGAAGGCTGGTCCTCATAGTCTGCGACGATCATGGAACGGCGACAGAAGTTCGTATTGATCGTGCCTGGTTCGATTAGCTTGATCTGTATGTTGAAAGGAGCCACTTCATATTGAAGGGATTCCGAGAACCCTTCGATGGCGAACTTGGTTGCATGATAGAGGGATTGTAGTGGAATCGAGATGATTCCTGCAATGGAGGAAAGA
>CALZJY010000362.1 GCA_945787925.1 uncultured Anaerosporobacter sp.
CCGATGAACCAACAGGAAATCTAGATAGCAAGTCCTCCAAAGCCGTTATGGATTGTTTGCGGGAAATGAATGAGGAAAGCAATGTGACAATCCTTATGGTGACACATGACGTATTTGCAGCTAGTTATTGCAAGAAAGTTATTTTCATCAAGGATGGAGCCATTGCAATGGAAATCGTACGAAAGGGAAGTAGGAAGGAGTTTTTTGACCATATCCTAGACTGCCAGGCAATCGTGGGAGGTGTTCAAAATGACGTTTAAGGATGTTGTAAGAAAGAATTTTTTAGGAAATGTAAGACAATATCTTGCTTTCTTCCTATGTAATACGTTTACCATCGTGATTTTCTTTATTTATGCGACCTTGGTGTTTAATGATCAGCTTGTAAATGGAGAGAACCAAGAAGTATTTTCTTATGTATTGCCAGTGACCATCGTAGGAATCACAATCTTTGCGATTTGCTTCTTATTTTATGCGAATACGTCATTTGTAAAGAGCAGGAATAAGGAACTGGGCGTGTATTTAAGCTTAGGGATGACGAAGAAACAGTTGAAGTATCTAGTGCAGATGGAAAACTGGATCATCAATGGGGCAAGCCTTTTGATCGGCATGCTCATTGGCGCATTATTTTCTAGAATTTTTCAGCTTGCGGTCGTAAGCATTTTGGAACTACACAAGGTAACGTATCATTTGGATTATCGATCCTTCCTTGTGACCACCGTGTTATTCGTAGCCGTATTCTGTATGATCCATTTCTTGCTGGCATGTCGGATGAAGAGGATGGATATTACGATGTACTTAAAAGAGGAAAAAAAGGTGGAAGTAGAGAAGTTTCGCAAGAGGGATGCGATTCTTGGAATCGCAGGCGTTGTAGGGATGGTTGCTTCTGTGTTTGTGTTACGTGTGATTGCAAAGTCCGATAGTCTGAAACAAAATGGTGGCGTCGTATTGGGGTATATGGTGTTCGAGTTTGCTTCGATTTATCTTGTAATTGGAAGGGGCATACGAGGAATCCTTCATGGAAGCAAGAAGACAGCATTCTATATGCGGCATATGGTCTCTATTTCAGAAATTTTAAAAAGATATCGGCAGAATACAAGGATATTATTTGTACTAAGTGTGTTAAGTACGATTACGATCTTATTTTTAGCGTCTCCAATTTCATTGCTTCGCCTGAGCGAGGAGATTGCAGAGATGGAACATAACAGCGTGGAATATGTAGAGACAGCAAGTGAGAATCGGATTGCGAGGGAGGATTTGCAAGGCATCTTAAAGCAGGCAGAGCTCTTAGAGAAGAAGGAGATTCCGTTTGTATACTTAGCGCAGAAACAGGGAGGAAAAGGAATAGAGAATGCCGTTCCCGTGCTTTCCGTAGAGCAGTATAACAAGGAGATGGGAGCAAACCTTCAGGTGGAAGAAGGAGCCTGTGTCAACATTGTGATTGCTTGGCAACCAGGAAATAATGGCATGGAGAATGGAAGCAAGGTAGCCTTATATGGAGAAGACGAAACCTATGAGTATACGATCTCTTTGGCAGCCCATGAAAAATTCTTTGCAGGAAAGTGCTTTCCAAATGATAGCGTTTTGCTTGTGAGGGAAGAAGAGTTCCAAAGGATCAAAAGAAGGGAGCAACAGAGAGGTGCCATCTACCATCTAATGCAGTATAAGGATTGGAAGGACACAGAGGGCGTAGTAAATGGCTTAAAGAGGGTTTGTACGAATAAAAGACTGCCCGTGCTCTCAATTTTGGGAACCTACCGGGACATTAAGAGAGGATATGAAACCTTTCTCTTTGTGAGTATCGTGGTAGCAATCTTATTCTTCGTCTCTGGGGGGCCGTATTATATTTCAGACAGATGAACGAGCTTGGAACGACAAGGCAGTTATTTGAAAAGCTTTCAAAAATCGGAGTTACAAAGAAAGAGAAAAAGAGAATTATCGTTCAGGAACTGGTATTGGTATATTTTATTCCTGTAATCTTTGGCGCATTTGCAGGACTCAGTTTGATTTACTATTGTACGAACCTATTTGGGGGAGATGGCGTATTAGGGCAATTTATGAGAACCTCAGTAGGAGTCATTGCCTTATATATAGGTTCGCAGCTTGTATTCTATCTGTTGACAAAAGGGAAGTATGAGAGGGAGCTGTTGGAGTGAGGGAGATTTGCCATATTATAAGAACATTTAAAAGTCGGCCACATACACTAGATACAGGATATGGGCTGAATGTCTCTTTTGTGGAAGGAATTAAGAGAACGGCAGCATGGATGCGAGAAAATGACTAAATAAATGAAATTTCAACAGAGAGAAAAGACTGATAAAACAAGGGTTTTTCTAAAAAAGTAAAAAAAATTACAAAAAAATATAAAAAAGTGGTTGACATTCTCTTTTCTCTCTGTTAAACTAAACAAGTCGTCAGCGAGAGCGACGAACGAAAACAAAGAACATTGATAATTGAACAGTGAAACAACCCTGAAAATTCTTAATAAAAATTGAATTTCAGATGAACGTTTCTTTATGAAACAGTAAAAATTGTGTTTAACAACACAACGGTTAATACTCGCGAAACAACGAGTCAGTTAGCAGATGCTTGCATCGGATAAATGACGACTGTCGCGGGATGACAAATCTCTGATTTGTCATGAAGCTAGCAGCTTTTTGACCAAGATTAAACTTTTAATTTGAGAGTTTGATCCTGG
>CALZJY010000363.1 GCA_945787925.1 uncultured Anaerosporobacter sp.
CCCCCGCCATAAATGGGTTATCATCTGGCGCATTGCAGAATACTACTAATTTTGCACATCCATTTACTTCTAAGTCTTTCGTGCGTTCCGAAGTTTCTAAGATGATTTCTCCTAATAATTTTACTGCATCCATATCGATTCCCGTCTTAGTAGAACCTACATTTATGGAACTGCATACGAAATCCGTTGTTGCTAATGCTTCCGGAATAGAACGGATTAAGTTTTCATCACTCTTTGTCATGCCTTTGCTTACAAGTGCGGAATAACCGCCTAAGAAGTTTACCCCTACTTCTTTCGCTGCACGGTCAAGTGTTTGTGCAATCGTAACGAAATCTGCAGGACATTTGCATGCACTAGCCCCAACCAATGCGATTGGAGTAACCGAGATCCGTTTATTTACGATTGGAATCCCGTATTCTTTCTCAATTGCCTTTCCTGTTGAAACAAGATCTTTCGCAAGTGTTGTAATCTTACGATAGATGTTTTCGTTTAATTTTTCTAAATCTGCATCGATACAGTCTAATAAGCTGATTCCTAACGTAATCGTACGAACATCAAGATTTTCTTGTTCGATCATATGATTCGTTTCAATTACTTCATTAATGTTTATCATGATTACAATCCTCTCCTGTCTAATTAGATTCTGTGCATAGAATTGAAAATATCTTCATGTTGCGCCTTGATGCTAACACCAATTTCTTCCCCTAATTTTACTAGTTCATCAAAAATGATATCGCATTCTTTGCTTGGATTGTTCATGTCAACAATCATCATCATGTTAAAGAATCCTTGTACGATTGTTTGAGTGATATCTAAGATGTTGATGTTGTTTTCTGCTAAATATGTACACACTTTGGCAATGATGCCTACACTGTCTTTCCCAACTACAGTTATTATTGTCTTTTTCATGTTGTTTCCTCCATAACTTGTAATTTATTTAAAGTCCCACGACAAATATTTGTCGTGGAAACTTCCTTATACAATAACATAAGACGATGGGTCTTCTCGTTTTGCAACCTGCAGACTACATGCAGATAAGATGTCTGACTTAAATTGCTCTAATTCATATTTTACTGTTTCATATGCTAAGTCTGGATAATTGTTGTCTTTACTTAAATGACCAAGTACGACATGTTTTAGCCCTTCATGATAAATTCGGCATAATAACTTGCCGCAATTGTCATTCGAAAGATGGCCTCGCTCACCTAAAATACGGCGTTTCAATATATATGGATATGGTCCTACCTGAAGCATATGAATGTCATGGTTTGCTTCAAGAAGTAACGCATTACAGCCAGATAGATGATTTACGATATAATCATCATACATCCCTAAGTCTGTTGCAAGTCCAACTTTCTTACCATCTTGTTCAAATGTATATCCAACAGGATTCGAGGCATCATGGGAAATAGCAAATGGATTTACTTTGATATCATTGATCATAAAGCTTTGGTCAGGATCAATGACATGAAGTAATTCTTCCTTGATTCTACCAATCGAACTTCCTCGCAGCATTGCGTTGATGGTTTCGGCAGTACCATAAATCGGCACATTGAACTTACGTGCTAATACGCCTACCCCCTTCACATGATCGGAATGCTCATGTGTAATTAGCAAACCATTTAGCTTCTCAGGATTTATGTCAAAGGAACTTAATCCTTCTATTACTTTCTTACCACTGAGTCCAGCATCCACTAAGATATTTGTGTCATTGTTACCTACATATATACAGTTTCCACTGCTTCCACTGGCTACACTAAATAAATTCATACTACCTATCCTTCAATCTTTTTATTTACGCGAACAACGAGCCAAAGTCATGCTTGCATGACCTTGGGGACTGTCACGATAACGAGAGAAACTCGCAAAGCGTGTTTCTTCTCGTTTGAAATTGTAAATCATTATAACATATCGTATCTTAATTTACTATATGAAAAAATTGATATTCAGAATCTTAGACATTATCCCGCATTCTGTTTGAAAAAATATTATAGTTTTCCTTCTTTTTACATCTTAACTATTGCCAAAATAGTTCAATACAGTCATTCGCGTGAACTTGTGTCGCAAATTCTGCTGCTTCACCATTTACACGAATCACCAACTCCTTATTCATCGCTGGTGTTGGATCAAATCCATAGGCATCCATCGCATCGACTACGATATAGCTGCTTTTTCCTGTTAATAGAATAGCCTGTCCATTGATTGTAACTTGAAGGATATCCACTGCTTCTGCTACACCAGTCTCCACAACCTCTTCCGATTCCACTGCTTCTTGTTTTTGAAGTTCTTCTAATCGTTGCTTTGGTGTTTTCTCTACCTGAACCGCTCCCATCGCATCATAAGAGAAGTCTAACGTATAGTTATCATATAGGCGTTCGTCACCATAAGCTGGCACACCATTGATTATCATACTTGCATTGTATGGTACATCAATAAAGCTCAGTAAGTTGTCTAACGAATAGTAATTTAAGATCTTAATTTGGTCTCCTTCTTGAATTACATAATCCTCTTGGACCACTTGCTTGTTTGCTTCTAATAAGCATGGACATTCTACTTCGATTCCATTTACCATGAAACGAAGCGATTGCTTTTTGCTAAGCACTTCTTTTAGAGTATAAGAGACATCCGCACCTACGGTACTCTTTGTAATCTCTACTACATCGTCAGAAGAGATTGCAGCCGTCATATTC
>CALZJY010000364.1 GCA_945787925.1 uncultured Anaerosporobacter sp.
CCGTGTCAATCGTGAAGCGTTACAAGAATATGGTGCAAAGCTTGCAGATAGAATCGCAGAGTTAGAACAATCCATTTACAATCATGTAGGAGAAACATTCAATATCAACTCTCCGAAACAACTTGGTGTAATTCTATTTGAAAAGCTAGCGCTTCCATTTGCGAAGAAGACAAAGACAGGTTATTCTACCAACGCGGAAATTTTAGAAAAGTTAAAATGCGAGCATCCAGTAGTTGCAGAGATTTTAGAATACAGACAGCTTACGAAGTTAAAATCCACATATGCAGATGGGTTACAAGCCTTTATCAAAGAAGACGGACGTATCCACGGCAAGTTTAATCAGACGATTACAGCTACAGGACGTATCAGCAGTACGGAGCCTAACCTTCAAAACATTCCAATCCGTATGGAACTTGGAAGACAAATCCGTAAGGTATTTATTCCGGAAGATGGTTATGTATTCCTAGATGCCGATTATTCCCAGATTGAACTTCGTATTCTTGCCGATTATTCTCAAATCGAGCTTCGTGTACTTGCAGCAATGTCTGGCGATGAACGTTTAATTAATGCGTACCGAGAAGGAAGCGATATCCACCGTATCACGGCAAGTGAAGTATTCCATACTCCATTTGAAGAAGTAACAAGCTTACAAAGAAGCAATGCGAAAGCAGTAAACTTCGGTATCGTATACGGCATTAGCGCATTCAGTCTTGGACAGGATCTTGGAATTACGAAGAAGGAAGCGGATCAATACATCCATCGTTATTTCGAGACATATCCAAGGGTAAAAGAATTTTTAGATGAGTTAGTAGCGGATGCGAAAGAGACTGGCGTAGTTAAGACGCTATACCATCGAATCCGTCCAGTGCCAGAATTAAGTGCTAGCAACTTTATGCAACGTGCTTTTGGAGAACGTGTCGCAATGAACTCTCCAATCCAAGGAACGGCAGCAGATATTATTAAGATGGCAATGGTTCATGTAAATAGACGATTAAAAGAAAGCAATATGCGTTCTCGCCTATTATTACAAATCCACGATGAATTGCTTGTAGAGACGCACAAGGATGAAATCGAAGAAGTGAAGCGAATCATGGAAGAGGAAATGATGGAAGTTGCATCTTTAGCGGTACCGTTAGAAGTAGAAGTAAAACAAGGCAACAGCTGGTACGAAGCAAAATAAGATAGAGGATAGGAAGACTATGAAGGTAATCGGGATGACTGGCGGCGTTGGAAGTGGGAAATCCACCGTTTGCCAAGTGATGAAAGAACAGTTTCATGCAGCAATCATCTATACGGATGAAGTTGCAAGAAACTTAATGAAGAAAGGCGAAGTAAGTTATAACCTTGTGTTATCCCATTATGGAGCCGATATATTAGCGGAGGACGGCGAAATCGACCGTCCAAAGCTTGCGCAAATCCTCTTTTCGGATGAAACAGAGCGTGAACGAATCAATTCGTTTTCTCATCCTTATGTAAAGGAATATGTGTTAAATAAGATTGCAGAATACAAGAAGGCAGGAGAGGCGGACTATATCGTAGTGGAAACCGCACTTCCTTATGAAGCTTGCCTAACAGAGTTTTGCGATGACATTATTTATGTCACAGTTTCTGATGAGGTGAGAACGCAGAGATTGATGGAAAGTCGTGGCTATAGCGAAGAAAAAGTACGAAACATGTTAAAGAGCCAGCTTTCAGAAGAGGCATTTAAAGCAGTTTGTACGAAAGTATTAAAAAATGACAAAGGAATTGAAGCAATCAAAGAACAGCTTCAGGAAATACTTTAGAAAAAATAAGTTGGGAGCACTTTAATGGAGTATGTATTTGGATTAGATATCGGTACTCGAAGCATCGTAGGTACTGTAGGATATAAAAATAGGGAGAATCGTTTTCAAGTAGTTGCACAGGTCTCAAAAGAACATGAGACAAGAGCCATGTTAGACGGACAGATCCACAACATTGATGAGGTTAGCCATACCATTGCCGAAGTAAAGGCGAAGCTAGAAAATAAGCTAGGATTTGAGTTGAAAGAAGCATGTATCGCAGCGGCAGGTCGTGTATTAAAGACAGTGACAGTGACTGCAGAGCATACCTTTGACACAGAAGAAACGATTACGGCGGAAATGGTACATTCCTTAGAATTATTAGGAATTGAACAAGCGTATGACAAATTAAAACAAGAAAGCAATGACGGTTGTAATTACTATTGCGTAGGGTATACGGTTGTAAAAACGTATTTAAATGATTACCTGATGTTATCGTTAGAAGATCATAAGGGAAGTAAGATTAGTGCAGACATCCTTGCGACATTCCTTCCAGAAGAAGTTATCAACGGTCTTTATAAGGCAGTAGAGAAGGCAAACTTAAAGGTAGCGAACCTTACGCTAGAGCCGATTGCAGCAATGGAAGTTGCAATTCCGGAAAACATTCGTTTACTAAACCTTGCATTAGTCGATGTTGGAGCAGGAACAAGCGATATTTCCATTACTCAAGATGGCAGCATCGTAGCCTTTGGCATGATTCCATTTGCAGGGGATGAGATTACAGAAAATATTGCGAAGAAGTACCTAGTAGACTTCAATACGGCTGAACAGATCAAACAAGCTTGTTTGACTAGTACAGAAATCACATATACCGATATTTTAGGACTTCCTCATGAACTAGCAGCTAAAGACGTTGTAGACGGCGTGCAA
>CALZJY010000365.1 GCA_945787925.1 uncultured Anaerosporobacter sp.
ACATATGGTTGGACATACGGTTGTTTACAACACCTTTACCAACGATTGTACCCTTTTTTAAACCGTTGAATGCAGTTGCATCATCTTTATAATCAACAATGTAGACATTTTCAACATCTGATTTAAAAACTTTTTTTGCTTTTCCTTCATATAGCATATCTAATTTATTCATGTTCCTACCACCTATTCCTTTTCTAAAATTCAAGTGACTTTTTTGTCGAGTAGTTATTAGTACTTCTTAACAACTACTACCTAATTATAACTCCTACTAAAATATAAGCAATAGGATTTTCGTAAATTTGTGCAAATAGCTCAAATTTTTTTTACGTTTTCTAAGGGCAAACAAGCACTTTGTTGACCTAGTAAAAAATAACTATAAGTCGTTGTTTTTAATGGCTTTCACCATACTAATAAATCATTGTTATGGAATTTTTTACTATTGTCTTTTTTGTATTTTTTCGATATTATAATGTTGTTATAGGGTTTGGAAAGGATTCCAAAAATGAAATTAGATAAGATTGTTTGCCATTGCAAAAGAGTAACAAATGGCGATATTAAAACTGCGGTAGAACAAGGGGCTAGAACCTTTGCGG
This sequence comes from uncultured Anaerosporobacter sp., assembly GCA_945787925.1. Classification (GTDB taxonomy): domain Bacteria; phylum Bacillota; class Clostridia; order Lachnospirales; family Lachnospiraceae; genus KM106-2. The sequence continues at coordinate 594 of CALZJY010000365.1, forward strand.
AAGTACAAGAAAAAACAGGCGTTGGCCGTGGATGTAAACGATGCATCGATGCTGCTACACGCGTGATGGAAGATTGTATCGAAGAACTACAAGCCTAATAAAAAAACAGTTCCTGATGATTTCTCATTAGGAACTGTTTTTTTACTCTATTATAAACTCTATTTTGATACTAGCCAGTAATTATAAGAACATCAACGCTGCTACGCCAAAGAAAAAAGCTAATGCAAATCCAATCGCGCCGATTAGGACTCTCTTATATATTCGAATCTCTTTTCTGTTTAGGAAATCTTCATCCATCATAGTTACGTGACCTCATTTCTTACTGATTGTTTCATTATAGCATATAGCTACATAATTTCAACCTACAATTTATGTTCATCATAGAATTGCTTCAATTCTGCTTTTCTTTCAAATGGAAGGTCTGCCTTTCTAAGATCTAGGATGGCTCCTTCTAATGCATATAACCTGCTTGCACATGCCGAAGAATCAAAGTTTTGAATCTTTAGCCAGGCATGCTCTGCCCCGATTTCTTTTAACTGCGCAACAGTTGAAATTCCTGCCTGATTCAACTGGTATTCTACGGCTTTGCCGATATTTTTACACTTTGCTAGCTCTCCCATATCATTTACTCCTTTCCCTTCTTTAAACGCACAGAGTCCTCGACATAATTTCTGCCGAAGACTCCGTTGTCTTTTTTTATTCAATTTCTATACCAAATTGCTATATCCCATCAAATGGGAATCTACTGCTTTTGCTACCTCTCTACCTTCACGAATTGCCCATACGACTAAGGACTGCCCCCTGTGCATATCCCCGCATACAAACACATTATCTACACTCGTCGCATATTTGCCTTGCTGTGTTAAGACATTGGTACGATTGTTTAGTTCCACACCAAATGCCTTTGCCACATAGCTTTCCGTCCCAAGGAATCCTGCTGCAATCAGTACTAAGTCCGCGTCTAATTCCTGTTCACTTCCTGGCACTTCTGCCATTACAAAACGTCCGCTTTCTTTCTCTAGCTTACGCTCTACTTTTACAGTAATTACTTTGGATACGTTTCCTTTTTCATCTTTTACAAATTCTTTTACCGTCGTCTCATAGATTCTTGGATCGTTACCAAATACGGCGATTGCTTCCTCTTGGCCATAATCTGTCTTGCAGACTCTTGGCCACTCTGGCCATGGATTGGATGCCGTTCTTGCATCTGGAAGCTTTGGCATCATTTCTAATTGGATTACGGATTTACAACCTTGACGGATGGAAGTTCCCACACAGTCATTTCCTGTATCACCGCCACCAATTACGATGACATTCTTATCCTTCGCAGTCAAAGGACCTTGTTCTTTAAAGTTAGAATCTAATAATCCTTTCGTTACAGACGTCAAGAAATCTACGGCGAAATAGATGCCTGCTGCATCTCTTCCCTTTACCTTGATATCTCTTGGATTGGAAGCGCCACATGCTAAGATGACGCGGTCAAAGTCTTTTAATACTTTCGCTGCCTTGTAATTCTTTCCTACGTTGGCATTCGTAATAAACGTAATGCCTTCTTCCTGCATTACCTTGATCTTACGGTCGATGATTTGCTTCTCTAATTTCATATTTGGAATTCCGTACATAAGCAGGCCGCCAACACGGTCGCTTCGTTCAAATACTGTTACGCTATGGCCACGTTTATTTAATTGGTCCGCAGCCGCGAGTCCGGATGGACCGGACCCGATGACTGCGACTTTCTTTCCTGTTCTAACTTTTGGAGGATTTGCTTTTGCAAGTCCTGTCTCGTAACCATATTCGATGATATAGTTTTCATTTTCCTTCGTACTTACCGCATCTCCATTCAGGCTGCATGTACATGCTGCCTCACATGGTGCTGGACATACTCTGGATGTAAACTCTGGAAAGTTGTTTGTCTTTTTCAAACGATGAAATGCTTGTTCTTTGTTTCCAGTATACAATAATTCATTCCATTCTGGAATCAAGTTATTTAATGGACATCCGGAAGCCATGCCGCCAATCATCATGCCAGACTGACAAAATGGAACACCACAATCCATACATCTTGCACTTTGCTTTGTTCTTTCTTCATCAGA
>CALZJY010000366.1 GCA_945787925.1 uncultured Anaerosporobacter sp.
ATCGCCTACTACAACATCATCGATATCGATGACTTGAATCACACCATTACGGTGTACTTTACATTTTTCTTTTTCGGTGTTGTCCTTTAATTCACGATATTTGGTATCGCTCGCTACACCAGTCTTTGCAGATACTACTGCTACGATTAATACTGCAACAATCGTTCCTACTGGTTCGTAGATATCGGCATATCCGAAACAGAACATAACGATCATAAGTGCTGCAATGGCAAGTAAGATTTTGATCATTGGATCAGAGAACGTTTCCTTGAACTCTGCCCAAAACGTAGTTGGTTCAGAATCTGGAATGGTATTCGATCCAAATTGTTGTCTGGACTGTTTTACTTGCTCGTCATTTAGTCCTTTAAAACTCATAGTATTTCCTCCTAATATTGTGTAAAGAAGGGAAACGTATCAGCGTTCCCCTCTTTCTTCTATATACTGCTATTATCTATATCGGTTTGCAAGCTCGATAATGGAAGTGTCTGCAGTTGATTGACCCATTGCGTTGAATTTCCATTCCCCCTGGTGTCTGTAAATCTCACCAAAGATCATCGCAGTCATTCCTGAGCATTCTTCCGTTAAATTATAGCGGCACATTTCTGTGTTTGTGTTGGCATCTACAATACGAATAAACGCATTTTTAATCATACCAAAATGTTGTGCTCTTTGTACAGCGTTATAAATATTTACTACGAATACGATACGGTCATATTCTGCTGGTACTTGTGCTAAGTTTACAATGATTTGTTCATCGTCACCTTCTCCTGCACCAGTTAAGTTATCGCCTCGGTGCATTACCGTACCTGAACCGTGTCTTAAATTCCCAAAATATACAAGGTCTTGTTTTCCTACAAACTTGCCATCTCTTAATAAAATGGCAGATGCATCACAATCGATTGGTGCTGGCTTAAGGGAAAAGAATCCTCTTTTTCTTTGTGCTTCATCCCAGCCTAATCCTACTACTACGTGGGATAATCCTGGTTGTGCTTTCGTTAAACTTACTTTTTGCCCTTTTTGTAAACTAACTGACATATTATTCTCCTTTGTATCTTCTATGAGTGACTTATTCTACATCTACTCCATAATTTGCACATAATGCTGCTAAACCACCTTGGTAGCCGCTTCCGATGGCATTGAACTTCCATTCTCCGCCATTTTTATATAATTCACCGAAGACTACTGCTGTTTCGATGGAGAAATCTTCTCCTAGGTCGTAACGCACTAATTCCTCTCCTGTTTGTTCGTTATAGATACGGATAAATGCGTTATTTACCTGTCCGAAGTTTTGTCTTCTTGCTTCTGCTTCATAAATCGTTACGGTAAATGCAACTTTTGTAATGTTCGCAGGTACTAAGGATAAGTCAAAGCGGATGGATTCATCATCTCCCTCGCCTGCTCCTGTACGGTTATCTCCTAAATGCTCTGCACATCCGGATGGATGTTTTAAGTTTCCGTAAAAAATGAAATCTTCTTGTTTTGTTACTCTTCCGCTATCATCTACTAAGAATGCGCAAGTATCTAAGTCGAATTCTCCTCCTGTATCGAAACTATTTACATCCCATCCAAGACCTACTACTACTTTTGTTAATCCTGGATTGCTTTTTGTTAAACTTACTTTTTGTCCTTTTTGTAAACTAATTGGCATGTCTCTTCACTCCTATGCTACTTCTATTCCGTAATGGTTACAAAGGGCCGCTAAGCCACCTTGGAATCCGCTGCCGATGGCATTAAACTTCCATTCGCCATTATGACGATATAATTCTCCGACTACGACTGCTGTTTCAATGGAGAAGTCTTCTCCTAAGTCATAACGGATTAATTCCGTATCTGTTGCAGAATCTACGATACGAATAAAAGAATTGGATACTTGTCCAAAGTTTTGCTTTCTTACTTCTGCATCATAAATCGTTACGGTAAATGCGATTCTTGTAATGTTGTTTGGGATCTTCGTTAAATCTAATTCGATTTGTTCATCATCCCCTTCGCCTTCACCTGTTAAGTTATCACCCATATGAGTTACAGATTCAGATGGATGTGCAAGGTTTCCGTAAAATACGAATTCCTTTTCAGTTGGACACTTTCCATTTTCTCCTAATAAGAATGCAGATGCATCTAGGTCGAATGCATATCCTGTATCAAATGCATTGACATCCCAGCCTAAACCAACCATGATTTTCTTTAAGCCTGGATTTGTTTTTGTTAAATCTACTTTTTGTCCTTTGGATAAATTAATTGGCATATAAACACCCTCCTATTTTTGATGATATTTTTGCTTGAACTCTGCTTTGATTGCTTCTAAACGTTTTGTATCGTCTTCGCGTTTCTTTCTTGCATTTTCTTGAAGTTGTTTTGTTTCATCGATACCTGTAACAATCGTTCTCCATGTTGTTTCTAATGTTTCAATCTTCACGGAGCTTCCTGAAGACATTCTTGCAATCATCTTAGATTGTTCTACTGTATTTCTTGCATTCTTGATTAGTAATTCGTTTGTCTTCTCATCAAGGGCAGACATTGCATCTGCTTGAATCTTTTGACGTTTTAATAACATTGCTTGTGCAAGCGCTTGTTTGAAGACTGGAAGCGTAATAATGAATGCAGAGTTGATCTTACGAACTAAGTTCATATTACTGAACTCAATTGTCTTGATCATTGGGATTGCTTGTAATGCAACATTTTCTGCAG
>CALZJY010000367.1 GCA_945787925.1 uncultured Anaerosporobacter sp.
CATCTGTTCCATTACGAGAAAAGGAGAAATTATTACTCCAAAAGGACAAGACTGGGTGGAAAAAGGCGATCATGTAATTGTTGTTACTACAAATATGGGCTTACACGATCTAAGTGATATACTAAGGAGTTAATGGCCATGAATTTTGCATTTATTCGATATATATTAGGCTGGATATTGAATTTTCAAGGCGTCTTTTTAGTAGTGCCTTGGATCGTATCGTTGATTTATAAAGAAACAAGCGGAAGAGCATTTTTAATTTCAGCAGCAATCAGTTTCGCATTAGGATATCTATGTACAAGAAGAAAGCCGAGAAATCATTCCTTTTATGCGAAGGGTTTATCAGCGTGGCGCTTGCATGGATTGTATTTAGTGTGTCAGGAGCGCTTCCATTTGTAATCAGTGGAGAAATTCCAAATGTATTTGATGCGCTATTTGAAACCATTTCAGGATATACGACAACAGGAGCGACCATCCTTTCGGACGTAGAGGCGCTTTCAAAATGTATGCTATTCTGGAGAAGCTTTACCCACTGGATCGGTGGTATGGGAATCTTGGTATTCGTGCTTTGTATCCTTCCACTTGCGGGTGGAAACAACATGCATCTGCTTCGTGCAGAAAGTCCAGGACCAAGCGTTGGAAAATTAGTTCCACGTCTCCGTTCTACTGCGATGATCCTATACGGAATCTATGCTGCATTAACAGCAATCGAATGTATCTTGTTAGTATTTGGAGGAATGGGACTCTTTGATGCAGTCACTACTTCGTTTGGTACGGCAGGTACGGGTGGATTCGGTATCAAAAATGATAGTATCGCAGGATACAGCATGTATATCCAAAATGTCGTTGCCGTATTCATGGTATTATTCGGTGTTAACTTTACGATTTATTTCTTGCTTCTTGTAAGAAAGCCAAAACAAGTATTCAAGAGTGAAGAGCTTCACTCTTATCTAGGAATTGTGCTTGTAGCGACGTTAATCATTGGCGTGAACATCAGAGGATGCTTTGGCTCTATCTGGGTAGCATTCCAACAAGCGTTTTTCCAAGTGGCATCGATCATTACGACGACAGGATTTTCTACGACGGACTTTAACCAATGGCCGACGTTATCAAAATCAATCCTAGTCATAATCATGTTTATTGGTGCATGTGCCGGAAGTACTGGGGGTGGAATCAAGGTATCCAGAATCGTAATCGCATTTAAAAACGTGAAGAACGAAATCTCTTCCTTCATCCATCCATCCAAAGAGCGTGCATATCATTCGATTAGAAGGAAAGAAAGTAAACAATGATGTTGCAAAATCCGTATCCATCTATCTGATTTTATATGGATTGATCTTTGTTGCGTCTATGTTGTTAATTTCTCTTGAAAATAAAGGGTTTGAAACAACCTTTACATCCGTAGCGGCAACATTAAACAACATTGGTCCTGGTCTCGATGGCGTTGGTCCGATGGAGAACTTTGGAGGGTTTCATCCGTTCTCAAAATGCGTGTTTATGTTTGATATGCTAGCAGGACGTTTAGAGTTAATCCCAATGGTAATCTTGTTTACACCTTGGGCATGGAAAAAAAGGAAAATAGAACCAGAAAAACGAAGTCTTTTTACGAAGGCTTCGTTTTTTTTGTCAATACAAAATGGTAGAAATTACAAATACAAAATTGTGCTTTAAACAGGTAAACTAGTAATGTGGAAAATAGGAATATTACAATAGGGAGAAAGAAATGAAAACACTAAAGAAACAGCTCATGGTGCTCAGTAGTGTGCTAGTTGCAGTAGTTGCAATTGGAGTGGGCGCGACTGAATTTGTGCTGCATATGGTAGCACAAAAGGCCATGTATGAAAGAGACTTAGCCTATATGGCAGAACAAACTGCAAGCATTGTAACAAAGGAGATTGATGGAAAGCTATCTACCTTACATGCAATTGCAGCTAGACCAGAGATTAGCGATCCTACCGTTAGCACGGACAAAAAAGTAGAAGTGCTAGCATCTCAGGTGGAGCTGGCAGGAAGTTTACGACTAAACTATATTGATGGAAACGGGACCGTATATAGTAGTGATAAGACATCCTTTGATGCCAGTGATCGACCATACTTTATTGAAGGGATGAAAGGGAATGCTTATGTTGCCGATCCCCTCTTTACAAAGTTAAGAGGGGAACTGGTTGTAATTTATGCAGTACCAATTAAACATAATGGACAGGTAGTAGCAGTATTATCAGGGACCTTTGATGGAAATGAGTTAGGTACTATCGTAAACGGAAATAACTTCGGTAAAACAGGAAGAGCATTCATGGTCAATGCAGAAGGAACGATGATTGCCCATGAAAACGTAGAGCTTGTAAAAGAAAAGTTCAATTCAATAGAAAAAGCGAAGGAAGACGAGTCAGAAAAAGCCAGAGCCTCCTTCGTACAAGCAATGATAGAAGGCAAACAACAAGCTAAAATGTTTACAGCAGATGGGGTAAGATACGTTACTGCCAGTGCTCCAGTTCCAGGATATTCTTGGTTTGTAGGGGTACAAATTACGAAAGACGAAGTATATCAAGACGTCGATCAAATGTTTACTAGCGTAAACATTCTTGCACTGTTCTATATTCTTGTAGGAGCCTTAGTAGGGGGCTATGCAGCAAGAAAAATCGCAGGAAGAGTTACGGCAGTATCAGAGCATATGGCTCAGA
>CALZJY010000368.1 GCA_945787925.1 uncultured Anaerosporobacter sp.
ATCGGAAACGATGTTTTATCCAAACCTTAGAGTATCCCAGATCATAAAGATGACCGCGGAGGCATTTGGTAAGGATTGCAGCCAGAGGGCAAGAGAGCTGTGTGAACGTCTGCAAGTGGATACGACCAAGCGGATTGAAGAACTTTCCCTTGGGAATAGAAAGAAGGTAAGCATTGTCTGTACGATGCAGCATGCACCAAGCCTGTATATCTTTGATGAACCGACATCGGGACTAGATCCGTTGATGCAAAAGGAGTTTTTTGACCTGCTAAAAGAAGCCAATACGCAGGGAGCGACGATTTTCTTTTCCTCCCATGTATTGAATGAGATTCAAAATTACTGCAATAAGGCAGCAATCATAAAGGAAGGAAAGCTGATTGCAGCTGATGCAGTAAGCAGCCTATTGCGAAGCGATGCAAAGAAGGTGACCCTTCGTGGATGTGAAATGGTGCCACAGCTAGAGGGAATGAATCGAATTACGAGAGACGGCACTACCCTGCGTTTCTTATATGAGGGAGAGATGCGGCAACTATTGCAGGCGCTTTCCGTATTGGAGATAGAAGACGTATTGATCGAGGAGCCGTCGTTAGAGGAAATCGTATTACATTTTTATGGGGAGGAATAGTATGGTATTCAAGCAAGAATGGAGAAGTTATAGTAAGACGTTACTCATTTGGGCAGTTTGTGTAGAAGGATTATATTTTGTAATGTTGCTTATGTTTCCACAGCTTCGGGACACGATGAAAGACGTAGCGGATTTATATAAGAACATGGGGGCATTCTCGGAAGCATTTGGCATGGATAAGATGAACATCGGAACCGTAACTGGATTTTATGGAACCTATGTCGGTGCAATCCTATCCATTGGGGGCGGCATGTTTGCAGCAATGATTGGAACGAGCGTGCTTGCAAAAGAGGAGGGCGGACATACGGCAGAATATCTATTTACCCTTCCTTATAGTAGGAAGAACATCGTTATTAAGAAGATGCTTGCCATTGCCTCGATCATCCTGGTGTTTGAAGTGGTAGGTGCGGCAGTCGGGCTTCTTGGCGTCGCAATCGTTGGCGGAGAATATTCGGTAGCAAACCTGTTGCTATTCCATGTGGGCCAGATGTGTATGCATCTTGAACTGGCATCCATCGGAATCCTCATTTCTGCGTATACCAAACGGGTGAATGTAGGAGTCGGATTAGGAATCGCATTGCTTATGTATTTCTTAGATATGATGTCGCGGGTATTAGACCAATTAAAAGTATGCAAATACATCACGCCATTTTACTATGCCAATGCTTCGGATGTATTAGTACAGGAGAAAATCGACATGGGATTATTGGCAGTAGGAGGCGTTGTGACAGTTGTGTGCTTAGTGACTGCCATTACCCATTACAACAGAAAGGACTTGGCAGCATAGAATGGTTCTTTTCGCATCAGGTATAAATTTTTTGTCAGTTCTTTCGTATTCAAGGTATAATAGTAAGGAAGACAGAAATAGAGCTTAACAGTAGGAAGGAAACAATATGGTTAGAGAAATATGCAGGGATGTTTTGTTTTTGAATAGAAAGGCAGAAATCGCAACAGAAGCGGATATGCAGGTGGCACTGGATTTGTTAGATACGCTAAAGGCAAACGAGGCAGGATGTGTAGGCCTGGCAGCCAATATGATCGGAGTGAATAAACGTATCATTGCAGTGAATATGGGAATCGTAAATATGATCATGTTCAATCCTGTCATCGTAAAGAAATCTGGTGTATATAAGACAGAAGAAGGATGTCTGTCCCTAACTGGAGTAAGAGAGACGACAAGATATCAGGAGATCGAAGTAGAATATCAGGATATGCAGTTCAAAAAACAAAGACAGAGCTATTCTGGATGGATTGCTCAGATTATCCAGCATGAAGTGGATCATTGCGAAGGAATCATAATCTAGAAAATAGGAGAAGCAGCCATGACAAAGAAAGCGACCGAACAGATGCTGTCGTTGCTAGATGAAGAGTATGGTACGACGAAGGAGGGATTTCTTCATTTCAAAGACTGGCAGCTATTGCTTGCCATCATGTTAAGTGCACAAAGCACGGATAAGCAGGTGGAGCAGGCGCTTCCGGGATTATGGGAACGCTATCAGCAAATCGAGCAGTTGGCAGAAGCCAAAGAGGAAGAAATCGAATCTTATATCCGTGGAATCGGACTATACAAAAGCAAGGCAAAGAATATGAAGAAATGTTGCGGACAGTTGTTAGCAGATTTTGAAGGAAAGGTACCGATGACCATTCCAGAGCTTGTTACATTAGCAGGCGTTGGAAGGAAGAGTGCTACGCTGTTCTTAGCAGATGCCTATGGAATTCCAGGAGTGACCGTGGATACCCATGTATTGCGAGTGGCAAGACGGATTGGATGGGCGAAGGCAAAGACACCAGTGGCGGTAGAAAAGGAACTTATGGAAGTGATTCCAGAGGAACATTGGAACCGTTTGAACTTTCAGCTCATCTATCACGGCAGGGCAGTATGCACGGCTAGAAAGGCATATTGCGAGCGATGCCTGCTAGAACCATGGTGTGAACAAAACTTGGAAGAATAATAGAAAGGGAATGTCACAATTGCGACATTCCCTTTCTATTATTTACGCGAACAACGAGCCAAAGTCCTGCTTGCATGACCTTGGCGACTGTCG
>CALZJY010000369.1 GCA_945787925.1 uncultured Anaerosporobacter sp.
ATACTTCCTTTCTGCTCCTTATGTCAATGTTGTTTGTATCGATAAATTGTTTTTCTATTGAGACGACGCAAAAGTGTGCGAAACACACACTTTGTTCCATGCAAAAAAGCCGCTGCCTTTTGGCAACGACTTTCTTTTTTATAATACCTTGCTTAAGAAGGATTGTAAACGTTCACTCTTTGGCTCATTGAAGATTTTATCAGGTAGATTTTCTTCCACGATTTTTCCTTGATCCATAAAGATGACACGAGAAGCAACCTCTCTTGCAAATCCCATTTCATGAGTAACGACTACCATCGTCATGTTTTCATTGGCAAGCTCTCTCATTACTTCTAATACTTCTCCGACCATTTCTGGATCCAGTGCAGAAGTTGGCTCATCGAATAACATTACCTCCGGTTTCATCATTAGTGCACGTACGATTGCAATACGTTGTTTCTGTCCACCGGAAAGCTGGGTTGGATAGGCATTGGCACGGTCCTTTAATCCGACACGGTCTAGTAGGGCTAATGCCTGCTTCTCCGCCTCTTCCTTGCTTACTCCCTGTAACTTCATTGGGGCAATCGTAAGGTTCTTAAGGATTGTCATATGTGGGAATAGGTTAAAATGCTGGAATACCATTCCCATTTTCTGACGATGCATATTGATATTGTTCTTTTTATCCGTAATATCTATGCCATCTACGAAAATATTTCCGTCTGTTGGCATTTCTAATAGGTTAAGGCTACGTAACAACGTACTCTTACCAGATCCCGAAGGCCCGATGATACATACAACTTCACCACGTTCAATGGAAACATTGATATCATCTAGTGCTAACGTATCTCCAAATTGTTTCTTTAGATGTTCTACTTGAATTAATGCATTAGTGGCTTCCATTGTTTAGCCTCCTCTCTAGCTTTTGTACGAAATAAGAAAAGATCATAACTAACACTAAATAAATTACCGCTACACCAATCATTGGCATAAATGGTGCATATGTCTGGCTTCGGATAATATCTCCACCCTTTGTTAAATCTTGAATTGATAAGTATCCTGCAACAGAAGTCTCTTTTAATAATACGATAAATTCATTTCCTAACGCAGGTAATACGTTCTTTACTGCCTGTGGCATAATAACGTAACGCATTGTCTGGATATAATTAAATCCAAGACTTCTTCCTGCTTCAAACTGTCCTTGATCAATGGACATGATTCCACTACGAATGATTTCCGCCACATAGGCACCAGAGTTAATACCGAATGCAACAATGGCAACTATAAGTTTATCAACATTGGCCGTTCTAAAGATTCCATAATAAATCAACAAGAGCTGCACAACTACAGGCGTTCCACGGATTACTGTCAGATAAACCTTACAAATCGCATTTAATATTTTAAGCTTTCCTGTATTATCATAAGTAGAACGAATGATGCCTACTAGAAATCCAATCAAGATACCTAACAACACTGCACAAATAGTTACCTTCAAGGTGTTCACTAATCCATCGATTAGATATTGATATCGATCTTTTACTATAAAGTTTTTATAAAACGAATCACAAAATGGTTTCAAAAATTTCGGAATGTTTACCGCTAAATATGTATTCATAGGCCTTATCCTTATCTCAGTTATTATTTAATATATTTATCAATGATTTTTTGAAGTTCGCCGCTTTCCTTTAATTTCTTTAAGGATGCATTGATTTTATTTACTAACTCCGTATTTCCTTTTTTCACTGCAATTGCATACTCTTCTTTTGTATACTCTTGGTCTAAGATCTTGATGCCTTTATTTTGTTTTACGAATTCCTTTGCTGGTTCACGGTCAATAACTACTGCATCAATCTTGCCTTGTGTTAAAGATTGTACAGCTTCCATTCCCTTAGAGAAACGGCTTACTGTTACACCTTTTTGATCTGTTACATAGATATCGCCAGTCGTTCCTGTTTGAACACCAACTTCTTTTCCTTTTAAGTCCTCTGGTTTTGTAATGTCTTTATTGTCTTCTTTTACGATCATAACTTGTGTAGAAGTTGCATAAGAATCTGTAAAATCAACATTTTCTTTTCTCTCATCAGTTACAGTCATACCTGCAATCCCCATATCTGCTTTTCCGCTATCTACGGCTAAGATGATAGAATCGAATTCCATTCCATCAATTTTAAGTTCCATACCTAAATCTTTTGCGATTGCTTCTGCGATCTCAGCATCGATTCCTACAATCTTATTTCCATCACGGAATTCATATGGCGGAAATTCTGGATTTGTTGCCATGATTAATTGTTTCTTTTCGCTAGTAGAAGAAGTTCCACTTTCCTTACTTCCACAAGCCACCATAGATGTTACGATTCCCATTGTTACTAAAAGTCCAACTAATTTTTTCTTCATATTACTCTCATCCTTTCTATCTTCCTATTCTATTATGTATATGTTCTCTGATAGAAAACATTCTCAACTTGCTACTTGCAACTGACATAATTTGATTATACACGCCTTTTTTCAGAAATCAAGTATAAATATGCATAAAATCATCAAAAATATGTATTTTTATGTTTTCTTTAATTTTTAGGTGTGTTTTAGTACTATTCTTTACTTATTCTATTTTTTTCATAGGTATCTTCCTTTTATTTTTGAATATTTATTCACCCCACCTGTTTGTGCACTACGAACAAAAGG
>CALZJY010000370.1 GCA_945787925.1 uncultured Anaerosporobacter sp.
GGCCATACATTGGTGGACTTATCTTGGGGATCTCCTTGGTGGAGCTGGATTATCGCATCGGCTGTTTTCGGACTTATTGTTGGTACTTGTAGAAAGTGGATCTATGTATCCGGTGCAAGTTTTGAAACATCAGAGATTATTAAGTTCAACATCGTTCAGATAATTGCCCACTGTATCGCATGGGGAGTAGTAGCTCCAACGCTTGATATCCTAATTTATAATGAGCCAATTGAAAAGCTATATGCACAAGGCATTTTAGCAGGCACTTCAAATGCGTTTACGACAGGTGTAATTGGAAGTATCCTTTTAATTGCCTATTCGAAAACGAAGACGAAAAAAGGAAGCTTACAAAAAGAAGCTTAATAAGACGAATTTTGATATGGCCGTCTGCTGGACGGTCATATTTTATCTCTAAGAGGAGTAATGAAGTTGAAGGAAACACTAATATCATTTGAAAATTATACATTTCAATACCACGTACAATCAGAGCCTACCTTACGCGAGATCAACTTAGAAATCAAACAAGGGGAACGCATCATCATCGTAGGAGCTTCTGGAAGTGGAAAAAGTACGCTTGGGCATTGTTTAAACGGACTAAACCCATTTTGTTATCATGGAGAATCTACGGGAAAGCTAACGATCTGTGGAGTAGAGGCGAAGAAATCAAGTGTATTTGAGTTAAGCCAGTATGTGGGGACTGTATTACAGGATACAGATGGACAATTTATCGGTATGACAGTTCTTGAAGACATTGCATTTGCAATGGAAAATGACTGCGTGCCACAAGAAGAATTATTAAAGAGAACAAAGCGTGAAGCAGAAATGCTAAACCTTACTGAGTTCTTAAATCATGCACCACATCAGTTATCAGGTGGACAAAAACAACGTGTTTCTATGGCAGGTGTGTTAGTAAAGAGCATCCCAATCCTTTTATTTGATGAGCCACTTGCAAACCTTGATCCTGCAGCAGGAAAAGAGGCAATGCAATTAATTGATCAGATTCAAAAGGAAACCAATGCAGCAGTTGTAATCATCGAGCATCGTTTAGAAGATGCGCTTCATATGGATGCGGACCGTATCGTATTAATGGAGGACGGTAGGATCGTTGCCGATTTACCTCCAAATGAGATGTTTACGACAAATAAGCTAATTGATGCAGGAATCAGAGAACCACTTTATATTACGGCATTAAAATATGCAGGTGTGAAGTTAGATTCCTCCATGGGTCTTGCAAGAATCGAAGATCTTCGCTTATCACAGGAACAAAAGCAACAAGTGAATACTTGGTTTGAACAAACAGATGCAGCAGCAGATGTTGAACATAAGACACCAATCCTAAGCGTAGAAAACGTAGGATTTGGTTACGGTAAGAAAAAGAAAAACTTATCCGATATCAACTTTACAATCCATGAAGGAGAAATGGTAAGTATCGTTGGAAAGAATGGTGCTGGTAAGAGTACCATGGCAAAACTGATCTGTGGATTTGAAAAATGTGACGAAGGAATCATTCGTTACAAAGGAAGAGATATTGCAACTGACACAATCAAAGAACGTGCAGGTTATATCGGTTATGTAATGCAAAATCCAAACCAGATGATCAGTCGCCCAATGATTTTTGAAGAGGTTGCGTTAAGTCTAAAAGCCCTTAACTTATCCGAAGAAGAAATCAAGGAACGAGTATATCGCACGTTAAAAATCTGTGGCCTATATGAATTCCGTAACTGGCCAATCCAAGCATTAAGCTATGGACAGAAGAAACGTGTGACGATTGCAAGTATCCTTGTACGTGAACCGGAAATCTTAATCCTAGACGAGCCTACTGCAGGACAGGATTTAAAACATTATACAGAGATTATGGAATTCCTAAAACAATTAAATGAACAAGGAATTACCGTATTAATCATCACACATGATATGCATCTGATGTTAGAGTATGCAGGAAGAGCCATCGCATTCTCCGAAGGAAAGCTGATTGCAGATACGACTCCAGTACAATTATTTGCAAATCCAGAATTAATCGAGAAAGCAAGTTTAAAAGAAACTTCTCTATTTGATTTAGCAAATCTTTGCGGCATCGATCCAGAGGCATATATCAATAAGTTTATCAAGCAAGATAGGAAGGAAAGAGAAGCATGACAACATCCCTTTCTTTTATAGAGAAAGACTCGTTCGTCCATAGACTAACAGGAGCTACGAAGTTAGTGTTCTTTATTCTTTGGAGCGTTGCAGCCATGGTTACTTATGATACGAGAGTACTTGCACTTATGTTCTTCGCAGGTATCGGAATCTTTAAACTTTCTAAGTTAGAGTGGAGCGATGTAAAAGTAGCCGTATACTTTATGGTTGTATTGATCCTAATGAATATGGTCGGCATCTATATTTTTTCACCAGAACAAGGCGTAAAGATTTATGGAACGAGACATGAATTATTTCATATCATTGGACGCTATTCTGTCGTAACAGAACAGCTCTTCTATATGTTTAATTTTGCATTAAAATATTTAGCAGTAATGCCAGTAGCATTGGTATTCATCCTTGCTACAAACCCAAGTGAGTTTGCATCTAGCTTAAACCGCATTGGTGTAAATTATAAGATTGGATATGCAGTAGCGATTGCGCTTCGTTATATTCCAGACGTGCAACGTGACTTCCATGAAA
>CALZJY010000371.1 GCA_945787925.1 uncultured Anaerosporobacter sp.
CGATTCCATCTTCACGTTCTACCTGTTTTACAAACTCATATCCGTAAGGAACCAATCCTGCTTTCGTACTCTCTGTTACATAGTATTTCGTAGAAGAAAGCTCATTTAATACGGCTCTTGCATCCTGACTATTGCACTCAAACGTACGGCACTTAATGCCAATTCATCATAGTATTTCGTCACCGTTTCCGGAATGATGCTCCAGTAAAACGTATTTCCATAATAATTTAGAACCGCCGCCTGATTTGACATCAACCAGTTCTGTTCCACACGATAGAAGCTATCATCTTCAATCTCACTCATTGCCTGTACGGAAGAATTCTTCTGATATTGATATGCCCTTCCCGTACCACAAAAGCTATTTACATAACGACCGACAAAAGGAGCATAGACTGCCACCATGTACGTGATAATCGTAGCAATCGTGATTCCATTCATCGCCCATTCACGGGATTTTCGGTCATACCGACCGTTCTTATTTAACAGGTCCACTACTGCCATTGTCGCACATAGGCATCCTACCCCAATCCATACTTGGATGGATACGGTGCCAGAGCACAGCACGGCTAGCAGTGAATAGCCTAACGTGATATTCCATAAGGAAGATACCTCTTCCCTTGTAAGTTTCAATAGACGAGGTGCCATTACTACTACAATCATGGCATTCACCATGGCAAATGCGTACATCCAACGGTTACACACATAGCCATTTCCATTTAGGAACTTCCCAAAGAACGGAACAAGTACGAAGACTACCAATACAAGATACGCTCTTCTTAACGTACGGATGATTGCTGCATCCTCGTTTTCTTTCTGTCCTTTTACAAACATCACTAAGGCCAACAACCCGATGGATGCCATGGAAATGATCGACCAAGAACCAATCCAAAGTCTTGGCGTAAAGTAATTGGCAATAAATCTACGGTAGTAGGAAAGGTCATAAAATAACAACGAATCTGTATATCCTCCTACCGCTTCCGTTCTCGCATTCTGTAAGAAGGCATACACGACTGGAAGGAATACTACAGCCGAAAGCAGCACGCCCCATAGATAGGCTAGGATCATCTTTCCAATGAGGAGCAGCTTTTCTCCAAGCTTTCCTTCCTTCGTTCCAAAAATTCGAAGCAACAGATAGATTCCTACCATTGCCGTATTCATATAGGCAAAATAAAAGTTGCTGATTAGGGAAAGTGCTACCATCCCTGTGAAGCAACCATATTTTCGTTTCTGCAGCATGCGCTCTGCTGCCACCAATAATAATGGCAGATACCAGTACGCATTTAAGAAGAATGGATGCCTCACCCCTGCAAATAACGTCATTCCAGAGAAGGTATACGTCATCGCTCCTAGGAGTACCGCCCATCCTTCCTTTCTTCCGATCTTAAAGCAATAATAAGAAAATGCCGCACCTGTCAGATAGAGGCGAAGGGCAATCAAGAAGGTATATAACCCTTCTATATTCTCTTGTGACACAAAGACAGATAATAGGTTTAACGGATCCCCAAATCCATAGTAATTCAAGGTCGTAAGCACATCCATGCCTTGACCAAGCCTGAAATCCACCATGTTAATCGGAGCCGCTTCCATGCCAAGCATTCCCTTGACTGCGTTCTTAAAATAATCCCCCATATAGTAAAGGGCAGGATAATGTTGTGTCGTACCATCACAATCCCATAAGAAGGATTTCCCGCTTGCCTTAAAGATTACGTACATGGCACCATATAAAATCAAGAACGCGATTGTATAATAAGAAAGGTACTTCTTAACAAAGCTCCTTTTCTCGTTCGTTCGCTGTAACAATATTATTTCCTCCAACTATAAACTCTTGCGGGATGCTCCCACAAACGCTTTCCATTATATCATTCCTCTTGCTAATTGTATACAGGCTAGAAAGAACCCATAGTTTCGTTCCGTTATAACACTCCATTGAATATTTGTCAATGGCTTTCCTTCGCTTCCACTCGTGCAATAATTCCTGCTTCCATATGTTATACTAATACTAGACAATTCCAGTTTAGGAAAAGAGGTTTGATTCTATGGAAATTAAATTTATCCCTCCAGAGCAACGGAGCGAAGCTATCGCACTTGTGTTTTCCGTGTTTATGGAATTTGAAGCTCCTGACTATAGTGCTGAGGGAATCCAGGCATTTGAACGTTTTATACACGACCATGAAGAAATTGAACACCTTGCCATGTATGGAGCGTATGAAGGAGACGAGCTTTGCGGAGTCATTGCAACAAGAAAGAGCGGAAACCACATCTCGTTATTCTTCATTCCAAGGCAACATCAGGGAAAAGGGATCGGACGGGCACTCTTTACTCGTGTCATAAAAGAAAACCATTCTGGAACGATCACAGTAAACTCCTCGCCTTATGCAGTTCCGATCTATGAGCATCTTGGATTTATTCGAACCGATGTAGAACAAATTACCGATGGTATCCGCTATACCCCTATGATCTATACGGTTTCCAGTGATACAATTTTGTGACGTTCACATACTATACTTTTCTCTCCATTCACGTTATAGTTATTTCATAACACAAACGAATAAGACAAAGGAGACTACCATGGAACTAAAGCAACAACTACTGCAATACAAACCATTTAATGAACAGGAAGAATCCGATCGTAAAATCATGCTTTCCTTACTC
>CALZJY010000372.1 GCA_945787925.1 uncultured Anaerosporobacter sp.
AGGGCACTTGCAACCAATCCAGAAGTATTGCTTTGTGATGAGGCGACAAGCGCACTAGACCCAATTACGACAAGATCCATTCTTGAGTTATTAAAGAAAATCAACGAAGAACTTGGCGTTACGGTCATCGTAATCACACATGAAATGAAAGTCGTGCAACAGATTTGTGACCGCGTGGCAGTTATGAGCAACGGAATCGTAGAAGAAGAAGGAACGGTAAGGGAAGTATTCTTAAATCCAAAATCCGATACGGCAAGACGCTTGATTCTTCCAGAAAAGAATCCATTAGCGGACGAAGTGCCAAGAAGGGTGATTCGAATCGTATTCGACGGACAATCTTCGTTTGAGCCGGTCATTTCCAAACTTACGATCCATTGCAACACGATGGTGAACATCCTTGGTGCCAATACAGAAAACATTGGTGGAAAGGCATATGGACAAATGTTAATCGAGCTTCCAAAAGAGAAAGAAGCAGAGAAGAAGATTAAGGAATACCTGACAGAAATCGGAATCCATTTCGAGGAGGGAGGACAAAACAATGGATAAGCAGATGATTGAATTACTAGTAAATGGGATGGGAGAGACCTTATATATGACGCTTGTCTCCACAGTCCTTGCCTATGTCCTTGGACTTCCATTAGGAATCCTCGTATATTGTACCGATGCCAATGGCATTTGTAAGAACCGCGTGATTAACAATGTGGTGGGAATCATCATCAACATCGCGCGTTCCATTCCATTCTTAATTTTGTTAGTGGCAATCCTTCCATTTACAAAGTTCATCGTGGGAACTACCATTGGTTCTAGTGCAACCATCGTTCCATTGGTCGTAGCAGCAGCTCCATTTATTGCAAGAATGGTGGAGTCATCCCTAAAAGAGGTAGACCTTGGCGTGATTGAGGCAGCGAAGGCGATGGGATCTTCCAACTTTCAAATCATTTGGAAAGTTTTATTGCCAGAAGCAAGACCATCCTTGCTTGTTGGTGGAACAATTGTAATTGCAACAATCCTTGGATACTCTGCAATGGCAGGGTTCGTTGGCGGCGGCGGTCTTGGTGCCATCGCAATCAACTATGGATATTACAGATATCAGACAGATATCATGGTGATCACGGTTGCATTATTAGTCGTAGTAGTACAGTTATTCCAAGTAATTGGATTACGTTTAGTGAATAAGATTGATAAGAGAGTAAGATAGCAGGAGGTAGATCGTATGAAAAAGAAAATCGTAGCAGCATTAGTAGGAATTAGTGTTTTAGGCAGTGTATTTGTAGGATGTGGTTCTAAGGGAACGGACAATAAGGCAGGTTCAACGGACAAGACAATCGTAGTTGGTGCAGGGGTAACTCCACATGCAGAAATCTTACGTGCAGTAGAAAGCAATTTAAAAGAAAAAGGCTATACTTTAAAAGTAGTGGAATACAATGATTACGTCATTCCAAATACGGCGTTAGAAGGCGGCGAGCTTGATGCGAACTACTTCCAGCATCAGCCTTATCTTGATGACTTCAACAAGCAAAAAGGAACTCATCTAGTATCTGCAGCAAGCGTTCATTTCGAACCATTCGGAATCTATGCTGGAAAGACAAAAGCGCTTGCAGACTTAAAAGAGGGTGCGAAAGTAGCAATCCCTAACGATACGACAAATGAGGCGAGAGCGTTGCTATTATTAGAAGCACAAGGCTTGATCAAGTTAAAAGAAGGTGCAGGAATCACAGCGACAAAAGTGGACATCGTGGAAAATAAATTAAACCTTCAAATCGAAGAGCTTGAGGCTGCACAAGTAGCAAGAGCGTTACAAGATGTAGACGTAGCATGTATCAACGGTAACTATGCAATCGGTGCTGGACTTAGCGTAGAACAAGCGTTAGCAGTGGAAGCAAGCGATTCCTTAGCAGCGAAGACATATGCAAACATCATCGCAGTAAAGGCTGGAAATGAAAATACAGACAAAACAAAGGCATTAGTAGAAGCAGTAACTTCTGAAACAGCAAAGACATATATGAAAGATAAGTTCAAAGGCGCAGTAGTTCCTGTATTCTAGGAAGGCGAAGTGGGGGAATCCACCGAATTGGTGGGTTCCCTCTCTTTGTTCTTGCATTGAAAATTGCGTTGCAATCCCCACTTTGTTCTAATATTGACAGAATGGTATAATGGTTGGAGAGAATGAATATATAAGAGAAGGAGACGAAACGATGGCAACGGAAAAGGAACTTAGGATGCGCCTCGCACATATCGGTATAAATGCCAATAATGATATGGGGGCAAGACGAATAGCAGAACAGTTCGTACAAGCGCTAGGACTTTCGATTACGGAGACACCGATTTCCTACTTCAATGGAAGTTTGATTGAGGTGATGAAAGAAAATGGACGAGGAGTCCATGGGCATATCGGATTGGCAGTAGACGATTGTGAAGCGGCGCTGCTACATTTTGCAGAGAGAGGGCTTACGGTAGCCGAAGAAACGAAGCGCTTTGACGAAGACGGACATTGTATCTTTGCGTATTTTAACGAGGAAATCGCAGGATTTGTCCTCCATTTGATTCAGGAATAAGAGAGTAAAAAGAGGTGCTATATATGATTCAATATTTTTATTCATCCATCGACCTTGGATTGGTAGCAATGGTCGGATTATTACTTGCATTTTTGAC
>CALZJY010000373.1 GCA_945787925.1 uncultured Anaerosporobacter sp.
CAGATTTAAAACGCTCTATTGTAAATCCAAATGGTGATTTCGTAAAGATCGTTTCTGCAATCGTAGATGATTCACCAACGATTAATTTATCCAAAGAAGAGGTACATCAGATCAAGAGTGCAACAAGTGAGTCGGTGTATCAACAGGCAGAAAATGTGGTAGAACCACAACCGACAAAAGTGGTAGAAGTAGAAAAAAAGCCACAAGTAGAAGAGGAAAATGAAGTAGAAGAGATTGATTCAGACGAAGAAGAAACAGAAATTGATCCAAAACTCGACCGAATCATTGTTGTAAGTGGAATTGTATTGGCTGTTATATTAGCGGCAATTATCTTCATTATTGCAATTAAGTTTCTTGGACTATTTAGTTCAGGGAAAGGAAATAAAAAGTTACCAGTGACGCCTGCTCCAATTCAGACAGAACAAGTGACACAGACTCCTGAGCCAACTCCAGAAGAAACACAAAAACCAGAGGCTATGTTACCAGAAATCGTTGGGATGGGCTTACAACAGGCGGTAGCCATGTTAGAAGAAAGGAATATCCAATATACGTATAAGGCGGATATGAATTCTTCTGCAGAAGCGGATACGGTTACAGCGGTAATGATGGATGACCATGAGATTTCTTCGGGCACGCTAATTCCAGCAGATGCTAGAGTTGTTGTGTATTATAGTACGGGTGCCAATACGATTACGATTCCTTCTGTTGCAGGAAAGCGTAAATCAACAGCAGTGTTGCAACTTCAAAATACAGGTATAGATTTAGCGAATATCAAGATTCAAGAAGAGTATAGCGATACGGTTGAAGCAGGCCTAGTTATTTATACGACTCCAGGAGTGGGAGAAAAGATAAATAAGATGGCAGTGGTCACTGTGTATGTAAGCAAAGGAGCAGAACAAGTGACGGTACCAAGCTTGCTTGGAAAAACAAAGTCCGAGGCAAAAGCAGAACTTGCTGCTGCTGGATTAAAATTAGGCGATCAAACGTATGACTATAGCGATGGCTATGAAAAAGGCAAAGTAATGAGCCAAGGAATTGAAGCAGGAAAAGAAGTTTCTAAAGGCAGTACGATTGATATCGTGATTAGTCAAGGGCCAGAAGCCACTCCAACAGTGGAGCCTACACAAACCCCACAGCCAACGGTAGAACCAACAGCAACACCAGCGGTATATCGTGGTAGTGTTAGCATCAGTCCAAGTTGGGTGTTTGAGGAAGGGCAAGAAAAGGATGAGCAAGGAAATCCTATTTCAGCAAGAGTAGAAGCGTATGTGACTGTGGAAGGACAGAAAATTCCTGTAGTTAGTGGCACGTATAATTACACAGACTTTCCGATTACGAAAGATTTGACATCTCCTAAATCCGGAGAATATGTTTTAACGATTATTGTAGATGGTAAGAAAAAAAGCGGAACACATTATGTAGACTTTAATTAATCATAAAAATGATGGTACCGTTAATAATAAAATGGAATCAAATTATTTAACTTAAGGAAATATAAATGCAAGGAAAAATTATTAAAGGAATTGGCGGCTTCTATTATGTTCATGTGCCAAATAAAGGGGTATATGAATGCAGAGCGAAAGGAAACTTTCGTAATCTGAAGATTAAGCCGTTAGTTGGAGACAATGTCAAGATTGACGTTATTAATGAAGAAAAATTAACTGGTCATGTAAGAGAAATCATGGCTAGAAAAAGTGAACTAATTCGTCCCGCAGTATCTAATGTGGATCAGGCTCTTGTAATCTTTGCTGCGGCACAGCCGGCCCCAAATCTGAACTTATTGGATCGTTTCCTGATTACGATGAGAAAGCAGAATTTAGATACGATTGTATGTTTCAATAAAAAGGATGTCGTGGCAGACCATGAATTAGCTGTCCTAAAAGAGACATATGAGAAATGCGGATATACGGTTTGTGCAGCCAGTGCTAAGAAGCAAGAAGGCATTGAAGAGATTAAGGAGTTAATCAAAGGCAAAACGACGGTGCTTGCAGGACCAAGTGGTGTTGGAAAGTCTTCGATCATCAACTTGCTATATCCACAAGCACAAATGGAAACAGGGAATATAAGTGAGAAAATTCAACGAGGAAAGCATACGACGAGACATTCGGAGCTATTCTTCGTGGATGAAGAAACGTATTTGTTTGATACACCGGGATTTAGTTCTTTATATCTTGAAGATATGGAAAAAGAAGACCTTAAAGATTATTTTCCTGAATTTGAAGAATATGAACCATATTGCAAGTTTCAAGGATGTATGCACATCAATGAACCAAAATGTGGCGTAAAAGAAGCTTTAGAGGAAGGAAAAATTAGTAAGGTCCGTTATGAGAATTATTTGCTTATGTATGAAGAGCTAAAGGAAAAGGACAGAAGAAAATATAAATAGCATTCTGTTATATGCCGAGGGAGTATGAAACATGGCTCTTTCGGCATTTTTTCTGAAGATCAACATAAATATCACTTTGTTAAAAGGAGAATAAGAGTTATGAACAAACTAGCACCATCAATTTTAGCGGCAGATTTTACGAGGCTAGGGGAAGAGATTAAGGCAGTAGAGCAGGCAGGAGCAGAATATCTTCATATTGATGTGATGGATGGTGTATTCGTTCCTAGTATTTCATTTGGAATGCCGGTTATTAAAGCAAT
>CALZJY010000374.1 GCA_945787925.1 uncultured Anaerosporobacter sp.
AATAAAAAGAAAAATGTTACCAAAATTTTATGAAATTGGCAAAAAAAGTATTTACAAATATTTCCAATGGTTGTACAATAGAATCATAGAAAGGAGGAAACAAAAAATTGAAAAACAAAAATCAGAAAAAGACACTTTGGAATTTAAAGAAACTTAGAGAAGAAGCTGGAATCAAACAATACGAGATGGTAGAAATGCTTGGTTATTCTAAAGGTTCAACCTACTACTGTAAGAAAGAAAAAGGACTGTTTCAATTCAAATTAAACGAGATGATCAAGATAAAGGAAATCTTATCAGAAGCACTTGGAAGAGAACTAACGCTAGACGAAATCTTTTGCGAATAGTACGAGCGTTACAGGCTGTTACAAGCACATACGAGCTGTTTTGATAAGAAAGGACAGGTGATTCTATGAGTTACACGTTATTACATTGTTTTGATTGCGATTATATTACTGTTGCCAATAAAGCAAAGAAGATTAAAGAAACTGGATACGATGGAGTACAGATTGGTCCAGTTCAATATTGCAAGGAAGGCGAAGAAAACTGGAAATTGTATCAGCCTTATAGTTTCTACATTGGCAACAAGCTAGGGAGCTACGAAGACCTTAAAGAAATGGTTAGAGTTTGCCATGAGGAAGGGCTTATCGTAGTAGCAGACATTGTTCTAAGACATTTAGCTGGAAGAGAAAATGGAGAAATGGAATTCCATGAAAAATGTGATCATGGAATCGTAAGCAATAAAAACTTAGTAATGAATCATAACGGTAATGTATGGAATTACTCTGACAGATGGCAGCTAATAAACATGAACGCAGGAATGCCTACATTAAACTACTACAATAAAGAACTTTGGTATAAATGCTATTTTCCATTGACTGATTGCTTACTTAATGATATCGGAATTGACGGATTAAGAATCGACCAGATGAAGCATATAGCACTTCCAGATGAAGGGTGCGATTTACTAAAAGAACTCGTTGAACGGTATCCAGACAAGCTAATATACGGAGAAGCAATAAACTTAAACGAATTAGGAGACGGATACAAAGATAAATACGCAAAATACTGTATGTTGCTTATGAGCATGTTTGAATTCTACTGGGATTTTAATAAAGCAATGTATTTTGTGGAAAGCCATGATACATATCATACTTTCAAAAGCACATGTTATTATTCTGACGAAGAACGGCTTGATAAATGGTTGTTGCTTGCTTCTAGGGGAGCAAATAAGTTGTATTTTAGCAGAAGCAATACACTTGATGAAAACGAAGATAAAACGATATTTTGCGATAGGATGAAATGGATCAACCAAAATAGATAGGTGGTGAGTGGTTTGACATTGTTACTCAAAGTTGTTTGCATAGGAATCATTGTAAAAAGTACTTATGATGCTATTAAGTTACAATTCAAATAGATGTTTTAAAGGATACATCCGATAATAACCAGATTGGTAATTAAAATTATTGGAGGTAGTTAGTTATGAGTAACATCATGCAAGGATTCAACGGTATTTTTGCAAATGCAGCAAGCGGATTAATCGAGGTACAGTCTTTACCAAAGGAGTTTGAGATTGTTCTGGTACGTGACAGCTTAGACAGGATCAATACAGCTTACTGGACATCTTATGAAGAACATGTAACTAGAGACAATATCGAGTGGTATGTTCCAAGCAAAATCGAAGGTATTCAAGATGTAGAGATTGCAGCAGAAATAACTGATTGGCAAGAGTATAAAGGTCAAATCGCATAGTATTTTTTGGGGGTGTATTAGTATGATGGATAGTTTACATGATTCAAAAGTTGCAAAGCTGGAAGAAATTCAAAAGGTAATTGTAGCAAAAAAAGAAGCTAATGCACAAAAGGGGAATGCAGAGGTCCACTTAGTAAGGCAGGCTAATACGGCTTGCCCTGCTATATCTGCAACAGGTACATATTATGATATAGTCCAGCTATTATTCGATGGGTTGGCGCAGGTGGAACTTGATGCATACTTTAAGGCAGGAACGGAAGCACAGGAATCTGTTTGGAACCAGATTGATATATGTTACGAATGTTTAAAAGAAATGCGTAACAGCTTTAGAGAACAGGAAGAAGGTGGCTACGATGTACGTTAGTGACAACTTAGATGCCTTTGATTCTTACGAGATAGAACAGGAACGGATGAAAAAAATGTATCCAGACTACTACGAAGAAGAACAAGAAGATGATCTACCAGAGCATCTAGTAGACATTGAGTGGGAAAATGACTATGCAGAGCGTGAAGGAGTACTTGATGGATTGGAAATTAAGGAGGTTTGCCAATGAGAAAGCTGACAGAAAAGGAAATAGAGTGCAGGGTTAATACAGTAAGTGCAAAAGGTTGTTCGATTCTACTTTACAAAGATGCAAGAGTAGACCAAAGGATATTGGATGAAGAGTATGGTCCGTTAGGATGGCAGAGATCACATCAGCTTATTGGAGATAGACTATACTGTACGGTATCTGTTTGGGATGAAGAGAAAAAACAATGGGTAAGTAAACAAGATGTAGGAACAGAAAGCAATGCAGAAAAAGAAAAAGGCCAGGCATCAGACAGTTTCAAAAGGGCTTGCTTTAATTTTGGAATTGGAAGGGAACTTTATACTGCACCTTTTATCTGGGTTCC
>CALZJY010000375.1 GCA_945787925.1 uncultured Anaerosporobacter sp.
GCTAAGTCCTTTTTCTACATACAATTTTTTTAATCCATACAATTTTTCAAATCCAGTACCCTCATTACGTCTAACAGGATACCTTCCTAGTATACACAATTTTTATAGTTCCCAGCCATCCCTACGTCTAGAGATTTCTAGAAACTTCCGCGCAAGCTTTCATTGCTTCGATCACTGCGCTTCTAAAGCCTTTTTGTTCTAATACGCGGACTGCTTCAATCGTAGTTCCGCCTGGAGAACAAACCATATCCTTTAATTCACCAGGATGTTTGCCTGTCTCCATCATTAATTTCGCACTACCCATTACTGCCTGTGCAGCAAAACGGTACGCTTGTGCTCTTGGCATTCCATCTGCCACTGCAGCATCTGCCATTGCCTCGAGGAACATAAACACATAAGCAGGAGCACTACCGCTTACACTTACTACAACGTCCATCAAGTGTTCTGGAACCACTTCGACTTTACCGAATCCTTCAAGGATCATGATAGCAGTCTTAAGTTCGTCCTCAGTTACATTTTTATTTACACATGCGCCAGTCATGCCCTCCCCTACTAATGCAGGAGTATTTGGCATCGTACGCACTAATTTCATATCTGGTGAGATATGTTCATCGAACCAAGCAATTGTCTTGCCTGCCACGATACTGATAAATAACTTATCATCAGAAACCAAGTCTTTGATTTCTTCTGCAACAACGCCGATTACCTGAGGTTTTACTGCGAATACGATAATATCTGCATTTTTAACGACTTCCCTATTGTCTGTTGTTGTCTTACAGCCTTTTTGGGCTGCTGGCTCTAACGCCTCTTCGCTGATATTCGATACGATGATCTCTTCTGGTTTGAAAGTACCATTTGCAATAAGACCATTCATGATTGCGGTTGCCATATTGCCACTTCCGATAAATCCTAATTTCATACGTCTTCCTCCTTCGAATGATATGCTATTGTTATACCACTATTGGGCTCTAGACGTCAAATCTTTACTCAGTGGCTCTAAATAGTGAACAAGTACACCATTCTTTGATGAGATAAAGTACTCTTCCTCTAATTCATCAAAATGAAAGCTCTTCCTACCGCCTTGTTGTGCACGGTCCCAGAACATCTTTAATTTCGCAAATGGCAAATAGTAAAATACATTGCGTTTTGAGAAATAGATTAACAGGAACGCGATTCCATTCTGGCGTTCGAATTCTTCCATAAACTCGATCTGGTGGGCATGTACGTTTTGCAATGGGAATGTGTTGGTTGCACACTCCTTTGCATCGAAACATACCGGTACGCCTTGGACCACACCAATATAGTCGACGGTACTCTTTTGTTCAAAATAGGCAAGTGTAATATGCCTGCTTTCCTGATCGATTCGAATCGGCTTGATTGGGGTTGGAATCTTCTGAATCAGTGCCAGGTGGTTAAGCTGGTACTTTTCGTTGGTAAGATTCACAAGCTCTTCTAACGTGGAACCACGTAATCCTCTTGAATTCCATGACGGCATATCCATCCACCTCTTATATTTCTAACTAAAATTCATGCTTGATGATTGCTTCAAAGTAATCTGGAAGAGGTGCGTAAATCACCTTGTTTTCTAGATCCTTTAATCCTTCTGGCATTGCCTTGAAGTGAAGCTCTCTAGAGTGTAATAAATGATGCTTTAACTTATATTTCTTACGCATCTCTTTATTTACACGTACATCACCGTATTTTCCATCACCAATGATTGGGTGTCCGATGCTTTGTAAATGCGCACGGATCTGGTGGGAACGTCCTGTGATTAATTTTACACGTAATAATGTGTAATTGTCATTTGACTTGATTGGCTCATATTCTGTCTTGATATAATCCGCATCTTCTACCGGTTCCGAAGTAATCGTTACTTTGTTACGGTTCTTATGCTTGAACAGATATCCGTCAATCATTTGCTTCTTCTCTACCTTACCTTTTACGATACAGTAGTAATATTTATCAATGTCACGATGTTTGATGATCTCGCCCATCGTTTGAAGTCCGAATAAAGACTTGCCTGCCACGATGATCCCGGATGTATTACGGTCTAATCGATTGCAGATTCCTGGACGGAACGTTGCAAGCTGTTCATAAGAAAGCTGCTTTGTTTCAATCAGGTAGTTTGTAAGATGTTCAATTAAGGAAACATCGTCTTTTTGCGCCTTTTGGGATAACATCCCTGCCGGCTTATTGATTAAAAGCACATGGTCATTTTCAAAAATGACATCTAGTTCTTCTGTTTCCATTGTCTCAAGGACTTTGGACGTTTCTTCTTTCTTGCTTCTAAAGTTTTCAATGGTTTCTTCGGAAAGCCAAAGTTTTACCACATCATCTACCGCAAGACGTTCTGGGCCTTCGGCCTTTTTGTCATTTAGCGTGATGTTCTTTTTACGAAGCATTTTATAGAAAAAGCTTTTTGGAGCAGTATCTAGATATTTCTCAAGGAACTTATCTAGACGTTGGCCTGCTTCCTGCTTTCCAATTTTTAATTC
Source organism: uncultured Anaerosporobacter sp. (assembly GCA_945787925.1). Classification (GTDB taxonomy): domain Bacteria; phylum Bacillota; class Clostridia; order Lachnospirales; family Lachnospiraceae; genus KM106-2. The sequence continues at coordinate 2,496 of CALZJY010000375.1, forward strand.
TCTCATAATTAGCTTCCTTTATTGCACAATAAATGTGTTAAGCGTATTAATTACTTTTTCATTTGTCGTATCGTTCTGCTCTAGCTTTGTGATTCCTGATTTCACTATCGATAGATAATGGTCAAATCTGTTCGTCAC
>CALZJY010000376.1 GCA_945787925.1 uncultured Anaerosporobacter sp.
CATCGAAGGAGAATCCCTTCTTATCATGCTTGACATGAAAGGAATCTGCGGTTCTTCAGGATCTGCATGTACGTCTGGCTCATTAGATCCTAGCCATGTATTATTAGCGATTGGCTTGCCACACGAAATCGCACATGGATCATTAAGATTAACATTAAATGAAGATACAACAAAAGAAGAACTTGATTACACAGCAGATGCAATCATCGAAATTGTAAACAAGTTACGTTCAATGTCTCCATTATACGAAGACTTCGTCAAATCAATGGAAAGACAATAATAGAAAATAATAGACAATAAAGTAATAGAAATAGCGAGGAACAATAGTATGTATAGTGAAAAAGTAATGGACCATTTCCAAAATCCAAGAAATGTAGGAGAGATTGAAAATGCATCTGGCGTTGGTACAGTAGGTAACGCGAAATGTGGAGATATCATGAGAATGTACCTTGATATCGATGAAAACCAAGTAATCCAAGAAGTTAAATTCAAAACGTTCGGTTGTGGTGCAGCAGTAGCAACTAGCTCCATGGCAACAGAATTAGTAAAAGGTCTTACAGTACAAGAAGCTTTAAAAGTAACGAACAAAGCAGTTATGGATGCACTTGACGGACTACCACCTGTAAAAGTACACTGCTCTTTACTTGCAGAAGAAGCAATTCATGCTGCACTTTGGGATTACGCAGAAAAGAACGGAATTAAAATCGAAGGTTTAGAAAAACCAAAAAGTGATATCCACGAACACGAAGAAGAAGTAGCGGAAGAATACTAATCACAAATTGGAGGATGTCACCTGATGGAAAAGAAAAAAGTAGTAATTGGTATGTCAGGGGGAGTTGACTCTTCAGTAGCAGCACATCTTTTAAAAGAAGCTGGATATGACGTTGTTGGTGTGACAATGCAAATCTGGCAAACAGAAGATGCTTGCTCTCTAGAAGAAAACGGAGGATGCTGCGGTCTTAGTGCGGTAGAAGATGCAAGAAGGGTAGCATCCGACCTAGGAATCCCTTATTATGTAATGAATTTTAGAAATGAATTCAAGGCAAACGTAATGGATTACTTCGTAGATGAATATTTAAAGGGAAGAACTCCAAACCCATGTATCGCATGTAACCGTTATGTAAAATGGGAATCCCTGTTAAAAAGATCTCTAGATATCGGAGCAGATTATATTGCAACGGGACATTATGCCCGTGTGGTAAAATTAGATAACGGACGTTATACGCTTAAAAAATCTGCAACAGCTGCCAAAGATCAAACCTATGCGTTATATAATCTTACACAGTATCAATTAGAGCATACATTAATGCCTGTAGGAGAATATACGAAAGATGAGATTCGTAAGATTGCAGAAGATATCGGCTTACAAGTAGCAAATAAGCCAGATAGCCAAGAAATTTGTTTCGTTCCTGATAACGATTATGCAAAATTCATTGAAGAAACAACTGGAGAAAAAGTCAAACCAGGTAACTTTGTAACTCCAGAAGGAAAAGTAATCGGTCAGCATAAAGGAATCATCCATTACACAGTTGGACAAAGAAAAGGTCTAAACTTAAGTATGGGACATCCTGTATTCGTAGTAGCAATTCGTCCAGAAACAAATGAAGTAGTAATTGGTAATGCAGAAGACGTATTCGCACCATCTTTACGTTGTAATAATGTAAACTTTATGATGTTTGAGGATTTAGAAGGTGAAATGGAAGTAACAGCGAAGATTCGTTACAGCCATGCAGGTTCTAAATGTATCATCCGTAAAGTAGATGATGATGTTGTAGAATGTATCTTTGAAGAACCACAACGTGCAATTACACCAGGACAAGCAGTTGTATTTTATGACGGCGACTATGTTGTTGGTGGCGGTACGATTATCAAAGAATAAGACAAGCGCTGTTATAGTAAGAGATTGCTATAGCAGCGTTTTTTATTAAAAGCAACATATGTTATAATATCACTATAAAGAGAGAAACAAAGGAGAGACAGGAAATGAAATTAATGTTTGCATCTGATCTTCATGGATCCGCAGTATATTGTAAAAAGATGTTTGAACTATATAAGGAAGAGCAAGCAGAAAAGTTAATCCTATTAGGGGATTTATTATATCATGGTCCACGAAATGACTTGCCAGAAGGATATGCGCCAAAAGAAGTCATCCAAATGTTAAACGAGCATAAGAAGGAACTATTATGCGTACGTGGAAACTGTGAAGCAGAAGTAGACCAAATGGTCTTAGAATTTCCAGTACTTGCAGAATATATGATCTTGTATTTGGAAGGAAGAATGGCATTCATCACTCATGGTCATAAGCATAACATGGACCAGCTACCTCCATTAAATGACGGAGATCTTTTAATCCATGGGCATACCCATGTACTTACGGTGGAACAGAAGGATGGCATTACGTATTTGAATCCTGGTTCTATGACAATACCGAAGAACGGAAATAAACACAGCTATATGATTTATGAAGATGGCGTATTTACAATCAAAGATTTAGAAGGGACGACAATCTTGTCACATATCCTATAAAAAGTAAGAAGTGTCTTGGAATATGAGATTTTAAGGCGCTTCTTTTTTATGTCAATACATATCCGTAAGAGTGATTAAATGGTATAATGGTAACA
>CALZJY010000377.1 GCA_945787925.1 uncultured Anaerosporobacter sp.
TCTCAAGCGCAACAAGCAAGAGGAATTGACTTAAGTGGAAAGGATAGCTTATTAAGCAGAATGAAGAATTCCGCTGCAATCTTATTCCCATTAGTACTTTCTAGCTTAAACCGCATTGAGACGATTTCTAATGCGATGGAACTTAGAGGGTTCGGAAAACGAAGAAAACGTACATGGATTATGCAAAAGAGATTTAAGAAGCAAGATTATCTTGTAGTCTTAGTTGCAGCAGCAATCATGGCGATTTCAATTGGACTGATTACAGTGACGGGAGACCGTTATTGGAATCCATTTATATAAGAGAGACAGACAGGTGAGGTTATAGAATCTCACCTGTTTTGCTATCATGATGGAAAAAGTAAAAGGAGGAATCATGATGAACAAAGCACTGATCAAGCCATCCTATTATGACGAATTTGTATGTAGCGCAGGAGAGTGTCCCATTTCTTGTTGCCAACAATGGAAAATCGAAGTAGATGAGGCAACATACCAAAATTGGAAGTCATTACAGATCGGAGAACCAAAGAAACCATTGCAACAGTTTGTGGCAAGAAATCAAGAAGGAAACACGATTGAACTTACAAAGGAACGCTGCTGTCCCTTCTTAAGTGAGACAAAGTTATGTAACTTAGTCACTACGTTTGGAGAGGAAGTGTTGTCCCATACATGCGCAACATTTCCAAGAGAAGTGCATGAATTTGAAGAAAGAACGGAATATGTCCTAGCAACTTCCTGCCCAGAAGTAGTAAACTTATTACATCGGTTAGAACGTATGGAGTTGCCTTCTGTAGAAAATGAGACTCCGCTAGATGGGATTCGCCGCATGCTAATGATGCTTGTGCAACAGGAAGAGATCTCGATTCCAAAAGCACTGATGATTGGATTCTATTTATTGCTAGAAATCGAAGAGGGTGGACGCTCTTTAGAAGAAGCAGTAGAACAAGGAATTACGTCAGAGCAGCTAGAAGAGCTGGTGGCAGGAATTGATGGAATGCCATTCTCTGTCATCAATACATTTTATGAGGGCGATGAGCTATTTTTAGATATCATCTATAATTACCAGAACGAAGGCATGTACCTTTCCTATCTTCAGCCATTAGTGGAGACTGCGTCCCAATATAAGAATGGATATGATATGGACGTGTTATGTAAAGAAGTGGAAGCGTTTGAACAAGCATTTGCAGCACATAGCAAATTAATGAGGACGTACCTTGCAGCAGAGCTTTTTTACAATGGCCTGATGCCTGGAGCAGAAGTAATCGACGTAGCAATCAAGCTGCAATGGATTTCTTTAGAATATGCAGTCATCCGTCATGCGTTATTCTTGCAATGGAAAACGAATGGAAAACAAGCAATCTCTTATGAAATGGTGCAGGAAGCGATTGTATTGATTGGAAGGATGACAGGATATGAAGATAAAGACTTATATGAATATCTAATCGATCATTTTGAAGCACTTGTATGGGAATGGGGCTATCTAGCCTTAGTAGTCGGAAACGAGAACGTATAACGGAAGCAAGGAGGTAGTGTGATGCCAGTTTGGAATCCATGGCATGGTTGCCATAAAATCAGCCCGGGATGTTTGAATTGTTATGTATACCGTAGGGATTCGGAGTTTGAGAAAGACAGCAGCGTGGTAGCGAAGACTGCAAACTTTGAACTGCCATTAAAACGAAACCGAAAAAATGAATTTAAGCTAAAGCATGAAGAGGAGCCAGTCTATACTTGTATGACATCGGACTTTTTCTTAGAAGAGGCAGATGAATGGCGTCCGATTGCATGGCAGATCATAAAGCAAAGAAAAGACCTTACCTTTGTCATCATTACGAAACGAATCGATCGTTTTCAAGTAGGATTACCAGAAGATTGGGGCGAGGGATATCCAAACGTACAGATTATGTGTACCTGTGAGAATCAAGAGAGGGCAGATTACCGCTTGCCAATTTTCTTATCCCTGCCAATTCGCCATAAGTCCATCATCCATGAGCCGATGCTTGAACAAATTGAAATTAGCGACTACTTAAAAAGCGGACAGATTAAGAAAGTAGTATGTGGTGGAGAGTCTGGAGAAAAGACAAGGATATGTGATTACGATTGGATTCTTCATACAAGAGACCAATGCAAAGAGAATCAAGTACCATTTTACTTTAAGCAGACGGGAACATTATTCAAAAAGGGTGGGAAGATTTATCATATTGATCGTAAGCATCAGATGTCGCAAGCACAGAAAGCGGGAATCAACTTAGAGCCGTATTTCAGATATGTCTAAAGTATTAAAATTGCATGATGGAACGTACTATGACTAAAGTTACAAGAGAAATCTGCTACAATTCATAAAATTAACTCGTTATTGCAGGGGAATAATGGTATAATAGGACTAGATTAATATGGAGTCAAGGAGGTATCGCAATGCGGTATAATACGTGTATTTTCTATTCGGGTAATAGTAATGAGGAGTGCATGAATAGTGCGTACAACAGATTAACGTGTCCGTATGGTACGAAGAGGTCCACGGACTGTCCATGTTATCTACAAAAGCAACATTCGTATTCGGTAGCACCTGCAGATAATCTTTCAACAAAATCGATGGAGAAAATGAACTATGTTAC
>CALZJY010000378.1 GCA_945787925.1 uncultured Anaerosporobacter sp.
CATAGGAAAAACAGCTAATGTGAGCATAAAGTGCGTTTCTTAATGCACTTCCAAATCCCATCGCCGCCTTTGCTGCGAAATACTGTGCGGTCAGGGAGCATACTAATCCCACGATTCCAAGCAGAACTAAAACGCCTCCCATCGTCATAATATAGCTTTTATCCTGACTGCCAATTCCAATATCAATGATATTCGCCATCACAAGTGGCACGATCAGTTCAAAGCATGCTTCTAACATCTTAAATAGCGGTCCAATAATACTTTCTTTTTTATAATCTCGTAAAAACTGTAGCTGTCTTCGCATTCTTCCTCTCCTTTCCTTTTTTAGCCTTGCATCTTTTTTGTACTTCCCCTATAATAAACCTAAATCTATTCCTTTTTGGAATAATAAACTAACTCATTATACCATTTCAGAATGTCATATTCAACCATGGATATTCTTCCTATTAGATAGAAGAAAGGAAACAACATGAATTTAAAACATCTAAATTCCTTTATCATAACAGCAGAAAGCGGAAATATCTCTGCTGCTGCCAAAAAGCTTGGCATCGGACAGCCCCAGCTTAGCAAGCAGATCATGCAATTAGAAGCGGAGCTTAACACCACTCTGATTATACGTACTCCGAGAAATATCTCCCTAACCCCAGAAGGCAACCTCCTCTACAGTCGTGCCAAAGATATTCTGTCCTTAACTGATGTAACCCTAAAAGAACTAGCCGATCTAAAAACCGGAAACAGTACCACCATAAAACTTGGTACCATCTCCTCCTGCGGCCATGCCTTACTAGACAACTATCTAGTGGATTTCTGCAAAAAACATCCTCAGGTCACCTTTGAAGTCTACGAAGGCAACACTTTTGAGCAACTAGACAAGTTAAAAAACGGCATCATAGAGACCGCCATTGTCCGCACCCCATTCCACACCGACGGCTTAGAATGTTTCTATGGCCTTAAAGAGCCCCTAGTAGCAGTCGGCTGGGAGCAATACTTCGTATCACTCCCAACAAAAACAATCACAATTCCCGACCTAGCGGGAAAGCCCTTAATCTACTATCGAAGATTCGACTCCTTAATCCATTCTGTCTTCCTTCAAAGTGGTCTCATCCCCAATACCTTCTGTAAAAACGACGATGCCCGAACCACACTAGAATGGTCAAAGAAAGGATTAGGAATCGCCCTTCTTCCAAAATCCGCTGCGATTGGCATCGAGGATTACGTCCTTGATAACAACCACATGGCCTTAAGAGAACTCGCTCACGAGGAGACTACCACCCAAATCGCCGCCGTCTACCGTAAAAATTCCAATATCTCCGTCTTAGCAAAAGAATTTGCACAAAACTTTGGAAGCAAGCAGTAGATATAAAAAGTGGCTTTGCCACGGAAGTCTTAGGGACTTGAATCGTTATGCATCGAAACATTCGAACACATAACGACCCAAGCCCCTAAGGCCTCCGTGGCAAAGCCACTTTTTATGTCATTACTATTATCATTACATTCTTTATTAAGCCTCTAAGGAATCCATTTCCTCTTTGGTTAATTTTAAAATAAAATCACAGTGTCTACAATATGCAGCTGCTGATCTATCTTCGTATCTTTCTAGTTCTGTATCATTTTCACACTTAGGGCAAACGTTTGGAATAAAAATTGGATTCATAATCGCTACCTCCTTAATACATTACTTATTTTAGCGATATTTGTCGATATTTGCAATCTGTAATTCATACCATCCAGATAATATCCAAACCGCCACCCCCTTCTTTTTTTATTCCGTAATGAATACGCTCATCTCTCTATTTAACGCTTCTGCATAGTCAGATAATTCACTAACCATATTGTTTACCTGGTTAAATATTGCTAACTGCTCTTCTGTTACTGCATTCATCTCTTCGGTTGCTGCCATATTCTCTTCTGCCTTTTCTGCCAGGCTTCCGGTAATGGTATTCATATTCTCTCTTACTGAGATCATATCCCTATTCGCAGCTCCGATACGCTCTACTTTTTCTTCTAAGCTCTGGATTGCCGATTCAATGTTTGTAAAGGATTCTTTTGTCTTCTTCGCAGTCTCTACTTGCTCTCCCATAATGCCTTTCGCATCTTCCACCTGCTTTACAGCCTGTTTTGTCTGAGACTTCATCTTATCAATGATTACTTTGATTTCATCCGTAAATCTTGCAGTCTCATCCGCTAACTTACGTACTTCTTCTGCTACAACTACAAAGCCCCGTCCCATCTCACCTGCTCTTGCTGCTTCAATACTTGCATTTAAAGATAACAGATTGGTCTGTTCTGCAATTTCTGTAATTGTCTTTACAATCATATCAATCTCACTAGAGCTGTGATCGATTTCATAGATTGCATTCTTAACTTCTTCATTGGTACGGCTAGTCTCTTCTGTTGTTTCCATTAACTGGTCTACAATCTTAAGACTTTCTCTCTGTACCTGCTGTGTTTTAACGAACTCTTCTCCAATGCTTCCAATGGAATCTGAGATTTCCTGCATGGATTGTGATAATTCACCGAAGTTTGCCACCATGGATTCTACTTCGATACTCTGTGCCTGTGCACCTTCTGCCACATGGCCGATTGTAACCGCGATTTCATTCGTAG
>CALZJY010000379.1 GCA_945787925.1 uncultured Anaerosporobacter sp.
TATTTCCAACTAGACTTGCCCACCTTGACAAACAAAGCTAAAGAGGATAGAATGAAACTGTTTTGCTAATATGACAAAATATAAGAAAAACAACTAACTTTTAATATAAATTATGTAAGAAAAACAGGAGGCATTTCCCTTGGCTAATTTGAGAGATGAAATTACAAAAAGAAGAACGTTCGCCATCATTTCCCACCCGGATGCTGGTAAAACGACATTAACGGAAAAATTCTTATTATACGGTGGTGCGATCAATCTTGCAGGTTCCGTAAAAGGTAAGAAAACAGCGAAACATGCAGTATCTGACTGGATGGAAATCGAAAAGGAAAGAGGTATTTCCGTAACTTCTTCCGTACTACAATTTAATTACGATGGTTATTGCATTAACATCCTTGATACGCCAGGTCACCAGGATTTCTCGGAAGATACGTACCGTACACTTATGGCAGCCGATTCCGCAGTAATGGTAATCGATGCTTCCAAGGGTGTTGAAGCACAGACAATCAAACTGTTCAAAGTTTGTGTAATGCGTAACATCCCGATCTTTACATTTATCAATAAAATGGACCGTGAAGCAAATGATCCATTCGAATTATTAGGTGAAATTGAAGAAGTTCTTGGAATCAAGACTTGTCCAATCAACTGGCCAATCGGATGCGGTAAAAACTTCAAAGGTGTATATGACCGCCAAACAGAAACAATCACTCGTTTCTTAGCAGCAAACAATGGACAAAAAGAAGTAGAAACAATCGAAGCAAAATTAGGTGATCCATCCTTAGATGATTTAATCACAAAAGAATATCACGATATCTTAAATGACGACATCGAATTATTAGATGGGGCAAGTGATGAATTCAACATGGACCTTGTAAGCCAAGGTAAGTTATCCCCAGTATTCTTCGGTTCTGCGTTAACAAACTTCGGTGTAGAAACATTCTTAAACCACTTCTTAAATATGACGACTTCTCCATTACCACGTAAGTCTGACGAAGGAGTAATCGATCCAATGAGCGATGACTTCTCTGCATTCGTATTTAAGATTCAGGCAAACATGAACAAAGCGCACCGTGATAGAATCGCATTTATGAGAATCTGTTCTGGTAAATTCGAAGCTGGTATGGATACGTTCCACGTACAAGGAAATCGTAAAATGCGTCTTAGCCAGCCACAACAAATGATGGCGGACGAAAGAAAGCACGTAGAAGAAGCATACGCTGGCGATATCATTGGTGTATTCGATCCAGGTGTATTCTCCATCGGTGATACGATCGTAAGCCCAGGCAAAAAGTTCGCGTATGAAGGTATCCCTACATTCGCACCAGAACACTTTGCCAAAGTAAGACAAGTAGATACGATGAAGAGAAAGCAATTCATCAAAGGTATTTCTCAGATTGCACAAGAAGGTGCAATCCAAATCTTCCAAGAGTTCAACACTGGTATGGAAGAAATCATCGTTGGTGTAGTTGGTGTTCTTCAGTTTGACGTATTAAAATACCGTCTTGAAAACGAATACAACGTTGAAATTCGTTTAGAACCACTTGCTTACGAACACATTCGTTGGATTGATAATTCAGAAGAAGAAATCGATGTACCAAGCTTACGTGTTACAAGCGATACGAAGAAAATCAAGGATCTTAAAGGAAACCCATTATTATTATTCATCCACTCTTGGAGCATCCAAACAGTGCTTGAACGTAATGAAGGGCTTAAACTTACTGAATTTAAGAAAAACTAATGATAGAGATAGAAAGACAGCTCCTACTGATGGGGGCTGCCTTTTTTCGTATTTCATCACCCTAAATGGGAAAAACTAGGGATGTTGATGACCCTAAAAGAAGGCGATAAATAATGAGAGAGGGTGGTAAAGAATGAATTATGAGATAACTGCAAGGAAGATTGTACAGGCAGTGGGAGGAAAAGAGAACATAAAAGGACTCACACGCTGCTTTACAAGACTTCGTTTTGTGTTATATGAGGAAGAAAAAGCGAATACTGAGATGGTAAAACGCTCAGAGGGAGTCATCAGCGTCATAAGCGCTGGTGGAGAATATCAGGTTGTATGTGGAGCCAAGGTAGAAAAAATCTATGAGGCGGTAAGTAAAGAGCTTGGGATGGATGAGGGAGCAGGAAGTCTCCCAAAACAGGAAAGAGTAGAACGAAAGGGAAGCAAGGGAGCTAGAGTATTACAGGCGATTTCACAAATCTTTACGCCATTAGTTCCTGCCATAGCCGCAGCAGGGCTGTTAAAAGGTGGCCTTACTGCAGCAAAGCTGTTGATGAGTAGGCGAGGAATCGATATCACGATGAGTGATACGTATATGATTCTTTATGCAGTAAGCCAGGTCATCTTTTATTTCTTCCCGATTTTCTTAGCGATGACGACGGCAAAAGTACTTCGCTGCCATCAGATCATTGCAATGGTGCTAGGAGCTATGTTATGTTATCCAGCCATCGATTCGATGATTCAGGATGTACAGGTTGCTAGTACGATTTTTGGAATTCCGATTACGAAAGGTGTTTGGAAGATTGGTGACAGTGCCAAGGTATTTAGCTATACCGAGTCGGTCATTCCGATCATCTTAGCCGTTATCGTA
>CALZJY010000380.1 GCA_945787925.1 uncultured Anaerosporobacter sp.
AGAAGCAAACCATCAGTATACTAAGACGTTTTACTGCATGCCGATTCTAGAGAGTGCTTCTCTCTTACATCTTGGAACTCGTAATATGATTCTATATGGCATCAAGGAACGACTAGATTCCATTGCCCCGCTTATATTAAATATCCGTGTTGGCGGCAATGATTTATGTCATGTCTATGGATTCCGCCGTTCGGTTAGACAGACCATTTATGACATCCAGCCGATTGGCAACCTGTTTTCTGATATCGTCACGGTATTTGGTACGGACTATGTCATCTCTGGCCCAGTTTGGGAGTACTATAACGGAGAAGGCTGGGAAGAAGGATTGAATCGTGAGTTAGAATGTGACCTTGCGAATGGCTTTCTTGGTAAGACCGTCATCCATCCAAACCAAATTCCTGCCGTGCTAGAGGCTTGCAAGGTAAACCGTATGGATTATGAGGATGCCAAATCCATCCTTGACTGGGATGATTCCCATAAAAGCCTGGTATCTGGAAATGCTACTTCGGAACGGATGAACGAATATAAGACACATTTCCATTGGGCGAGACGAATTCTCCTGCTTGCCGAAGTATATGGAATCAAAGAAGAAAAAGAAGCTCCTACGCTTCTTGTATAGAAACGAAAAACCGACTGGTTCTCCAGCCGGTTTTTCGTTTTTACCGCTTATGCATCTGCCATTTTCTTAATCAATCCACATGCCTTATAATTCTTTAATGGGTATGGTTCTACCGAAACGCCTTTCTCTTTTGCTAATCGCTTGATATGGTGTAAGGATTCGTCCTCCCAACACGCTTCATGAATCAATACTTTCCAAGGTACACGGCGGAGCAATACTCTGGTTGCCTCTCCAATTCCCGGCTTTACAAGGTTGATATCTGCAATTCCAAAGTGTTCTGCAATTTCTCTTACTTCTTCTAACCCTGTCTGCTCTAGCTCTACCGAATCTTCTTTGTTTTCTCTTGTAAACTGTGATTCAATCGCATCAATAAACGCATAGGAGACATCCTCCCTCGCTAGTTCTCCATAGAATACGGCTCCATGGAAGTCACCTTCCTTGATAATATCATTTCGCAAGAACGTACGGCTTACTAATCCTGAAACGGTGCTATTTAAACAAGAACTTGGGATTAGTAAATCATCATGAGTTCCACATAAGGTAGTGATACCCGCAGGATCTGCAACGACTGCTAATTCTTGCGGAACTCCTTCGTATGCATCAAGTTCTTTCTGCAATTCTCTAAGGATTGCACCTTTTCCAATCCAGCCATCTACAAATAGCAGTTCCTCCCTCTTATGTCGCTCTAATAGATAGGACATTGCGGTATGGTCGATTCCTCTGCCACGGATGATGGAGATGGAATAATGCATGACTTCTAGGTCATACTTCCATTTTAAATATCGCTTTAATAAGATTCCTACGGGAATTCCAGCTCTTGCTAAGGAAACTAATACGACCTTTTCTCCTCTTGTCTTTACAATCTTGTCTGCTAGGCAGCCAATGGCATTTGCCGTAGGTTTTGCAAAATGAATAAGCGCCTCTTCATATGCCTCCATATATTCCTTCGATGGAGAATACTCGATTGGGAGCATCTCGCAATAATGGGTTCCTGCCTGAATCTTCTTTTCTCTTTCTTCTGTCGATTGTGGCGTTACCTGTCCTGTAATATCTTTTAGTAATAACACCACATCATTCGTACTATATGAACTTCTCATCCTAACACCATCCAATCACTGTAATTTCTGTATTGCCCACTTCCCTTACTGCCCTAACCAGACTATCTAAGCCTTGTTGTTCTGGCTCGGCAGCATCCGTAATAATCCAAACCTTGTCATAGCGAGCAAGTTCATAAATGTAAGTTACTCGCTCTTTGTCATATAGACTTTCTAGCTGGTATCTGGCATGCAGTGGATAATCTGCTTCGCTGCTTACTGCAATCGGACTTCTTGTCGTGGCATGGAACCGTACCTCTGCCCCCTGTCCCTCTGCCTTTGCCGCTACATATAAGGCTGGATACATGAATTCCTCGCTGCCAAGTACAAGCAAACGCTCTTGTTGTTGCAGTGGACAGGATTCGCTTACCTGCTGCCATAGGTGCTCTACCGCAGCTTTGCTTTCCTCACTTTTATGTAGTCTTCTTGCATTAAGATAGCCTTCTGCATGTAACATCGTTACTGCTATGTCTTCTTTTGGCGCCAACGTGTAATACTTCCCATCGCCTTCATATCGTTCTGCTATTTGTGCATACGCGGAATGGTTCGTCTTTACTAGATATAATGGAGTGATTCCTTGCGTTTGATAACGATTGTAATCCTCCTTATTCATTCCATTTAAGATCGATGCCACACCAAACTTCATTTCTGGTGCATAGTTTGTCTGAATGATCTGCACAATCTTTGCAATCGTATTTCCTGTGGTAACCTCATCCTCGATAAATACGATACGGTCAATCTGAGGAAGGATTGTCTGTACGTCTTCTTTTACTAGCTTTTGCTCTGTGGCATGGCTATGGGACTCTGAAAAATAAATAAACTCTGCATCTGCAACCGGTTCTCTTGT
>CALZJY010000381.1 GCA_945787925.1 uncultured Anaerosporobacter sp.
GCTTTTTGCTTGCACCGAATAAATTATATGTGATTACGTATTTGGGAATCAGCCTATACCTTGTACTCATGGAAGTCATTTGGGTAAAGGGCTGTAAATGCATGGATACTGCGGCAACGCATCGAATCATGCAGGCATCGAAGTTCATTATATTTAACTGCATGTATATCCCATTATTACTATTCGCACCAAAGATCGTGACTACGAAGGCAATTACGCCAGTGTTTTTTGTGGCGCTGCTTGTAGTAGGACAAGTAGTAATCATCTTGTATGATTACGCATATCATTATTTTATGAATCGGTATTGGCTAAAATTACGCCGATTAATCAATAATTAAAGGAATTAAAGGAGGTTATTAAGAATGGATATTATGGACACAATCGACAGAATCGGGGAAACACTTACATCTGCAAGCAAGGACATTGCAAAGAAGGCAAAGGATTTTGTAGATGTGAATACGGTGAAAACAGCGATTAACGATCAAAAGAAGATTATCAGCAAAGCATATGAACGTATTGGTGAACAATACTATAAAGAGCATGTAGAGGCTGGAAATTATGAATATGAGATAGAATTCGAAATCATCGGCGAAGCAACTGCAAAAATCAAGGAATTAAATGAGCAGCTTCGTACGTTAAAGAAAATTCACGTTTGTAAGGAATGTGGTGCAACCGTACCATTAGATGCAGTATTTTGCAGCAGATGTGGTACAAAGTTAATGCATGAAGAGCAACCAGTATCTACAAGCGAAGCAGAAGTAGAAGAAGTCGTGGAAGAGGAAGACATCGTGGAAGTGGACCCAGTAGAGGAAGTACAGGGCGAAGTGTTAGACGAAGAAAAGACAGAAGAATAGATCGCAGTTAAGAGAAGCATTAAAAAAAGAGCCTTACAAAAGGCTCTTTTTTTAAAGATTTGTATATGTTAATTTACTAAGCAACAGTTACGTTAACTGCTTGTAAACCACGTTCAGTTTCAGTTGTATCGAAATTTACGTTTTGTCCTTCTTCTAATGTTTTGAAACCTTCAGCAACGATACCAGAGAAGTGTACGAATACATCTTTTCCTGTAGCTTCGTCTGTGATAAATCCAAATCCTTTTTCGCTGTTAAACCATTTTACTGTACCTTTGTTCATGACAAGATACCTCCTTAAAAATAATAATATGTTAGAAAAGTAATAGATATTGCAAATGAAAAGGAAAAAATACCCAAATCATCAAGATATAAAAAAACACATACCTTGTAAATTAAATAGAAAAGCAATTTACAAAGGTATGTGAATATCTAATCTATACTTTAAAATACATCTATATATTATCATTTTAAATTATGAAAGTCAAGTATATATTATTCTATAATAATAAAAAATTATAGCTGAGGAAGTCCTAAGTAATTTAGGAGCCCTACATAGATTCCATAAGCAAACTGGTATTGGTCGTTGGTGAGTTTCTCCACGTCTCCGCTGTTGGTGATGTATCCGAGTTCGACTAACACAGAGGTCATATTGGTCTTACGAAGTACATATAGGGCAGGATTGGTCCGCACTTCATTATCCTTTGTTCCAACACGTCGAACGATCTCATTTAGGATGTCTCTAGCAAGAACTGCAGCGGCAGTTCCTTGCTGATAAATGTAAACTTCCGTACCATTGATTGCTGGATTAGGATTGGAGTTTACATGGATGCTAATAAAATAATCTGCTGGCCAGCTGTTTGCTGCGTCTACACGAGCACGCAAGCTAGTAGCGTTTGTAGTGCCAAGGACAGTGGTTGGAGTAGGGCGTGAGGTACGTACTTCAAACCGATAGTCGGAATCTAGAATATCGGAAAGATAAGCACCTACTTGATAAGTAATATCCTCTTCATGTAAGCCAAATGCGGCAGCTCCTGCATTATGATTACCCGTAGGATTATGTCCTTGATCTATGAATATTCTAATAGCCAAAGAATCACTTCCTTTCGCATTATACTATACTATATTCAAATGTTGTGTCATTGTGTCTATAATTTGTTTACAATCTGCAAGTTAGTGTGATAAACTAGTAAAGTCATAATATCCGTTTATCGGATGAGTCAAAGGAGATAGAAGTATGGAAAGATTAGTTGTGCCTGAGGGCTATCGTTCACTAATGAACATAAGAGAGACAGAAGTTGCCATAAAAGATGTAAAAGATATATTTGAACGCGAACTTGCGAAAGCATTAAATCTTACAAGAGTAAGCGCACCATTGTTCGTAAGTCCAGAGACTGGCTTAAATGACAATTTAAACGGAGTTGAGCGCCCAGTTTCCTTTGGAATCAAAGAACAAGGCGATAAAGAAGTTGAAATCGTTCATTCCCTTGCAAAATGGAAACGCCAAGCATTAAAGAGATATGGCTTTGAAGAAGGGGAAGGGCTGTATACAGATATGAATGCCATTCGTCGTGATGAGGATACAGACAATATCCACTCCTTATTCGTAGACCAATGGGATTGGGAAAAGGTAATTGCGAAAGAAGACCGTAACATCCCTACGTTAAAGAAAGTAGTACGTAAGGTATATGGTGCACTTAGAAGCACA
>CALZJY010000382.1 GCA_945787925.1 uncultured Anaerosporobacter sp.
CCCTATGTCGCGATAAGGAGATAGAAAAGTAAGAATTGATAACATATAGTTGGACGAATAGGAGAATAGTGATAAAATAGAGTTACATACATATAAAGTATGATTCTGAATCAAAGAAAAGTGGTGTAAGAATGAACATTATACAAATGAAAAACATTTACAAGGAATACCGAGGAGAAAATGGAATCGTAACTGCATTAGAAGACGTCTCTTTAGAAATTGAACAAGGAGAGCTCGTTGCAATTACAGGAATATCAGGCAGTGGAAAATCAACGCTACTTAATATCATTGGAGGACTAGACCGTCCTACTCGTGGAGAGCTTTATTACAACAGGCATAATGTAAAGGATTATCCAAACCTAGCACAATATCGAAGTGAAAACATTGGATTTGTAGTACAGGATTGCAAGTTATTACCGTTACTTACCGTAGAGGAAAATATCTGTCTTCCATTACGCTTGAATGGACAGATGGTTTCTAAGAAGGAATTAGATGGCGTAATTAAGAAAATGGACTTAGAGGAGCAAAGAAGGAAGCTTGGAAAACAGCTAACGTTTGCAGAGCAACAACGTACGGCAATTGCGAGAGCAATCATATGTAAGCCTAAGGTTCTACTTGCGGATGAGCCGACTGGAAACCTAGACCCTGAGAATAGGGATAAAATCATTGGATTATTAAGGCAGATGAATGGGGAGGGACAGACAATCGTAATTGCGACTGACAAGGAATACATCGTAAAGCAATGTGACCGAAGAATCGACGTAGTGAATGGTAGAGTCGTAAAAGATAGGACGGAGTTTCTGATTCAAAACTCCGCCTTTGGAAGCTAACCATTTATTTGGGATTTACCGACGGCTTTCATGCTGGCTTCTAGTTCACTTGTATATTTTTTTTCTGCTTTTTTGGCCAGTTGATTGCTTTCTTTGGAAGAATAAATGGAAGCATCGGATTCTAGACGAGCATGGAATCCGGCTGCCTTAGTTGCAACATCAGAAAGCTCTTGGACAAAGTCGCCTTCTTCTTTTAGTAGGCTTGCTAAATCGGACTTTAAGGCATCGCTGCCAGTTTGATTATGAAACATAGTGTAACCTCTCTTTCGTACTTTTTAGTATGGCTAGGAAGAAACAAAGTATACAAGAACATGGGAGTGCAGGAAACTATCCGATGTATCCTGCTTGCAAAGTCGTAAAAGGAATCAATGTAGAGATGGTAGAAATGATCATGAGCTACTTTGAAGAACAAAATGGTGCTACGATTTGCGTAGAGGAACCGAAACAAATCATCATTCGATAGTAAGAAATATGCAAATATTTGAAAAGCCCTCCTTACGGACCAATAACTACCAGTACGTAAGGGGGGCTTTTGAAATATAATAGAAAAATGTAAAATGAGAGTACATACGAGAAGAGAGGAGTTTTAAGACATGATTGTAGAACGTTTATCACAATTGCGTAAGGAAATGAGAGAGCATAACATGCAGGCGTATGTTGTCTGCACCGACGATTTCCATGGCTCTGAGTACGTAGGGGCATATTTTAAGATGAGAGCATTCTTATCTGGTTTTACAGGTTCTGCGGGAACGCTAGTCGTATTAGAAGATGAGGCGGCGTTATGGACAGACGGAAGATACTTTTTACAGGCAACAGACCAATTACAGGGAAGCACGATCACGCTGATGAAAAGTGGGATGCCAGGGGTGCCAACGATTGAGGACTATCTAGCTGAGAAATTAGGAGAGAATGGAGTCATCGGATTCGATGGACGTACGATGACTACGGCATTTGTAAACCGTATCCAAGAAAAAGTGGCGGATAAGAACATTACCTTTGCTTATGAAAAAGACATTGCAGATGCACTATGGATGGACCGACCGGGATTATCGAAAGAACCGGTATGGGAATTAGGCATAAACTACACAGGAATGTCTAGAGAAGAGAAGTTCGTGGCAGTTCGCGAAAAGATGGAAGAGGCAGGTGCGGATGTATTCGTGCTTACTTCCTTAGACGATATCGCATGGCTATTAAACCTTAGAGGAAATGACGTTTTATGCAATCCGGTCTTCCTTTCCTATATGATGATCCGCAAAGGAGATGCGACGCTTTATATCGAGGAATCCATCGTGAATGAGGAAATCAAGGCAGCGTTAGCAAAGGCAAACGTAGCATTACGTCCATACAATGCGATTTATGAAGAGTTAAAGGAAATCACAGCAGACCACGTAGTGCTGCTAGATACGAACAAGGCAAACTATATGGTGACACGCTCCCTTCCGGCAGAATGCAAGGTAGTGGACAAGGCAAGTCCAATCGAGCTTATGAAGGCAGTCAAGACAAAGACAGAATATGAAAATATGGCACGCGCCCATGTAAAAGATGGCGTGGCGGTAACGAAGTTCATGTACTGGTTAAAACAAAACATTGGAAAAGAGACAATCACAGAAGTAAGCGCAGGGGAAAAGATCGAAGCGCTCCGTAAGAAACAAGAAGGGTTTATCGAGCCAAGTTTTGAATCCATCATGGCATACGGACCACATGGGGCCATTG
>CALZJY010000383.1 GCA_945787925.1 uncultured Anaerosporobacter sp.
TACAGTTTTTACAACAAATTTCCATAATTTACATATAATGAGTTGTTGCAACCGCTGCAACTGCACCAATGATAGCGAAGAAAGTAACTACTGTACAGTGTTTCTTTTTTTCTTCTTCCCTTTTGCTCATTAATTCGCCAAGTTTCATAGCGTTTAATAAATCCTCAAATTTATTCATGCTCTCCCACGACCTTTCTTGCATTAGTAGTAATATTATAACACGTTGAACCGTATTTTACTACAGGTTATATTACTTTTTTCAGGCGGGCAAAGGATGCAAGCATTTTTTTCACGCCGCTGTTCTCGAATTCAACAGTTACTTCAAAGTCTGCACCTTTTGGATTGATTGTCTTAACAACACCAGTACCAAACTTGATGTGTTTTACTGTGTCACCAACCGCATAGTTAATGCTTGTTGTTTCTGGTTTCGTACCTGGAGCTGGCTTATCGAAGGCAGTCATACTGCGTGTACCAGCGCTACCACCAAATCCTTTGCTGATGAATGGATTGTTTGCAAAGATATCTCCAGCAGCACTACGGTTTTTCGTAAAGGATTCAGAAGAAGTAGGGCGGAAGCTAGAAGTGGAGCTGAACTTGCTTGTAATGCCAGCACGACTCTTATTGCTAAGGCCTTCCTTGATTAAGTGTCTTGGAATCTCGCGAACAAAGCGAGATGGTTTGTTGAACTGAGTTTCCCCGCGAACCATACGCATTCTTGCACAGCTTAAGGATAACTCTTTCATTGCTCGAGTAATTCCGACATAGCATAAACGACGTTCTTCTTCAAGTTCTGTAGGATCATCGCCATTAATAGACATATAGCTTGGGAATAAGCCATCTTCCATACCGCAAAGATATACTTGAGGGAACTCAAGACCTTTGGCACTATGAAGAGTCATTAATACGACTACATCTGTACTTTCTTCTAAGTTATCGATATCTGCAACAAGGGCAACTTCCTCTAAGAAACCGCTTAATGTTGGAAGGTCATCACAATTTGCTTCATATGCGATTACCTTGTTTATTAATTCTTCGATATTTTCAATACGACCCTTGGCTTCATCCGTATCTTCTGCTTCAAGCTCTGCAAGATATCCAGTTGCTTCAAGAACTTCATTTAATAAGTCTTCTAAGCTATATCTTGGATCTTGAGATTTTTGTTTTAAGATTTCAATCATACTTACAAATGGAGAAATCTTAGATACTGCACGAGATAGGCCAGGAACACTTTCTGCATGACGTAATGCATCATAGAAACCAATTCCATTGCTGATTGCATATTCTTGTACGCGATCGATCGAAGTAAGACCGATTCCACGTCTAGGAACGTTGATGATACGTTTTACTGCAAGATCATCGCTACCATTATCGATTGTTTTTAAATAGCTTAATAAGTCTTTGATTTCCTTACGTTGATAGAAGTTTACGGCACCAACGATTTTATAAGGAATGTTTCTGCGTACTAATTTTTCCTCGAAGATACGGGATTGTGCATTGGTACGGTAAAGAATCGCAAAGTCTTTATAAGATAAGCCATCGTTATTGATTTTATTATAAATGTCAGAAACGATTTGTTCTGCTTCTTCATATTCATTTTCATACTGTGTGAAGTTTACAAGGTCACCCTCTTCATTGGAAGTCCAAAGTGTCTTATCCTTGCGGCCAAAGTTGTTTTGGATTACTTCATTGGCAGCATTTAAGATATTTTGAGTAGAACGGTAGTTTTGTTCTAACTTGATTACTTGTGTATTTGGGAAACAAGACTCAAAGTTTAAGATATTTTGAATGTTTGCACCACGGAATTTGTAGATGGACTGATCATCATCCCCTACCACGCAGATGTTATATTCGATTTCTCCGTCTTCATTTGTCGTTGGAGCAAGATATTCAATTAATTTAAACTGAGCAGTGTTCGTATCTTGATACTCATCTACCATGATATATTGGAAACGCTGTCTATATAAATGAAGTACGTCTGGACATGTGCGGAATAACTCACAAGTTAAGACGATTAAATCATCAAAATCTAACGCATTGTTGGATTTTAGGCGTTTTTGATATTCACGGTAAACTTCAGCCATCTTACGTGCTTTATAGTCACCGCCAGATTCACGTTCAAATTCGTCTGGGGAAAGAAGCTTGTCTTTGGCTGAAGAAATCGCACCAAGGCAGTTCTTTTCTTTCCAGTTTTTCGGATCAAGTTCAAGATATTTGATTACATCTCTCATCAGACTCTTTTGGTCATCACTATCATAAATCGTAAAGCTCTTATCATATCCAAGCTTATCGATGTGTCTTCTTAAAATACGCACGCAGGTGGAGTGAAAAGTGCTTACCCAGATGTTTTCAGAACCATAGCCAACAATCTTATCCACACGTTCACGCATTTCCTTAGCTGCCTTATTGGTAAAAGTTATTGCTAAGATGTTCCAAGGGTTTACCCCAACTTCATCGATTAGGTATGCAATACGATGAGTGAGCACTCTAGTTTTGCCAGAGCCAGCTCCTGCAAGTAGAAGAAGTGGACCTTTTACATGTTCA
>CALZJY010000384.1 GCA_945787925.1 uncultured Anaerosporobacter sp.
TCATAAACATGAATTCCCAATCATAATAATCATTCGGAAAACTTGCCAATATATATGGATAAAACTCTGCGAACTCCGGTAAATTAGTAGTTCGGATCAGCTGTCCATCCGGTGATATCTTGCTTCTCTTACTTTCATCTTTTAACATACTAACTAATGTTTTTGCTGTTGCTACTGTTATTTTACCGTTCGGTCCAAATTTTCGATTTTTACTATATGCCCCATTAGACGTTCCCTTCAAATAACCATAAGCATACGCCTTTACAACGTAAGGTTGTCTCGCCTTCGATACTTTTGCTATATCCGATATTCGCTTCTCCTTTATTTCGGCCAAAAGAGAATCTTCAACGGTCTGACCATATAGGAATTCATGTGCATTTGTTAGCACTACGGCAGCATCCGACTTTGTTAGATTACTGGATGTTTTTGTACCAAATGTACCCTTTGATATTATCCTTGCACGAATTGCAGCATCAATATAACTATCACTTGCCTTTACTGTGAATCCTAGTTTTTTCATAACCAATGTGACAAATGCCTCTCTTGTGATATAAGCTGCTGCTTGAGCTGAATTATCTGGTGCTAGTCCACATGCTAGAAACATAATGACTAATGCCATTATCGCTGCAATTACTCTTTTTCCCCTTAAAAATCTCCCCATTACTATTCATTCCTCCCATTTCTTTTTCTTTTATCCACATTCCTTTCAAAAAACGTTTTTATAAGCATTGGTAAGACTTTTTTGCCTTTGCATGCACTTGCACTTTCCCCTTTCATACTTTCTTTAAATCCGAGTATAAAAGATACCCCTATCCCTTTTTTTAATTCATTTACTTTTAATATAATTTGGATAATAGAATGAATCCTTTATAGCTAGTTTGATTTTCTAACTAAATCACTATTTCACTATAAAGGTATTAGATGTGCATGCAGTAACAATATAATGTGATAATCTACCGCTCACAATACATACTGCATTCACTAAGAAATCCGTTTTTCTTGGAATGATTCTCTCTTCTTCTACCTTATACGATTTGTATTTTTTTGTAAATAGTTTTCTACTTATACAAAATCACAATCTTTTTCTCTTTTTTTGTTTATTTTTCACAATCCCCAGGAAAATTAAAAAATGGATAATACCTTTATTTTAAAGGAATTTCTGGACTTTTGCTTTGCATTTTTTATTCAGTCGTTCATTACTTTATTCGTTTTTTTCTCTTATTATTCTCTAATACTAGACATTGACAAAATCACATATAACCGTAAAATAGAACCTATCTAAATAATAAGGGGGATCTTATGAAAAATCATACTCGTTTTCTAACAATCTTTTTTAGTTTTTTTTTCATTTTCTGCAACATTCTTTCTTTCAATCTTTCCACATTTGCTGGCTCAATTAAGGAGGAAGCACCATACGTCTATTTTAGTTATAAACTATATCCAAATTATGAGTCGAAGCCAATACAATTTCAGAATCTTGCCACTGATGCTAAAGTAAGCTATAAATCAAATGATAAATCCATCGCAACAGTTACAAAAAAAGGCTATGTAAAAGGTGTTTCTGTTGGAATTACAACCATCCATGTGAAAATTATTCAAAATTCTCAAACCTATGAAGAAGATGTTTATGTACAAGTATACGAACCTAAAGTTCGTGTAAGTAACAAACCGTCTACACTAATTAAAAATTGTTCTTATCCTCTTTCTTGTATTACCTATGGTCTTAAAAAATCTAATATTATTGCAACTTCTTCCAATCCTAAAATTGTAAAAATAAATAAAGATATGACTGTAACCGGCATTTCAGAGGGAACTGCTACCATCACGATTACAGATACCATCAGTAAAAAGACCTATTCTTTCGATTCCACTGTTATGTCTCGAACGGAGTACGAAAATATATTTTTAAAAAAATATTCAGATCGCTTAGAAGATTATCTCAAATCCTCTAAAAATAATCAGAAAGACTATTATTTTGGATTGCAGGATATTAATCAAGATGGCTATCTAGATTTAATCATAGAAGGTTCCATCTATGGAAGTGATCTAAATCTGGATTATGATATTTACTCATCTCTTGTCGTTCAGACGCTGATGCTTTCTACAGATGGCAACTATTTGAAAGTCACCTCGTTTATAGATGGAAAAGAACTTACTCAATCTACTTACTATTACAAATTGGAAGGGACTGATTTTGTAGACTATTATGAAGATTCTCAAACTCCGGCCTACCTTAACGCAGAATATGAAATTATAAAAATGCCATACAAAGTAACCTCTAAAAATATTAAAAACTTAAGAAAACTCCTAAAACTAAGTAAATAATATTCTTCTTCACATATCTTCTTACATATCTATTTCCATTGGTTCTCAGTCACACTGACCCTAACTACAAAAAAGGAACGGTTATATAGTCTTCTAACTGTAATTACATAACAATACCTTTTTAGCATCATTCTGCCTTTTATTTGATTTTACTGTGCTGTCACTTCTACAGGCTGCCCCCTGCAGTAATTGTGTAACTTATCTCGTTCTGTGAT
>CALZJY010000385.1 GCA_945787925.1 uncultured Anaerosporobacter sp.
TTGGTGTTACCTTACAAGGTCTTGTCTTTGTATCAAGGATCGGCACTTCCCCCTGCATTCCCTCGATAAAGTCTTTCGTAAGCTTTTTATTTACCTTTACGATATACTCTTTTTCGTGATAGTTGCTTCCGCGTAAGATTTTATCTACGATTTCGCCTTGGTTTGTAAGAAGGATTAGCCCTTCGGAATCTTTATCAAGACGTCCGATTGGATAGATTCTTTTTTCAAACTTCAAGAAATCAATGATGTTGTTTGGATCGTGACGGAATGTCGTACATACGATTCCTCTTGGCTTATTAAATGCGATTAGAGTAAACTCTTCATCTTTCTTGATTGGTTTTCCGTTGATGCAGATATAGGAATCGTCAGTTACCTTCATTCCCATATCAGCAGTCACGCCATCTACTGTGATTCTGCGTGCCTCGATTAAGCGGTCTGCTTCACGACGTGAACATACGCCTACGTTGCTTAAATATTTATTTATACGAATTCCATCGCTTGGATTGGAAGTATTAGTCATGTATGTTTCCTCTTTCTTCTATGAAATATATCCTATTCATTTTATGTGATTTGACCATAAAATTCAAGGGTGTTTCAGCAATCTATAGTTTCAATTAATCTCCATTTTCCCCTTTTTTTATGTTATACTGAGGGCGTAAAGGAGGTCCTTCCTATGAAGTCAAACCCAAATTCGAAAGGAGACGTTTCTATGTGGATTCTCTATGCGCTACTTTCCGCATTTTTTGCAGCGCTTACCTCCATCCTTGCCAAGATTGGGATACATAATATCAACTCGACCTTGGCGACTGCCATCCGTACCGTTGTCGTACTGATCATGGCATGGGGAATGGTATTTGTGGCTGGTACCCAGGCACAGATTACGGATATCGGGCCTAAGAGCTGGATTTTCTTGATTCTTTCTGGAATCGCCACAGGATTGTCGTGGCTCTTCTACTACAAGGCGCTACAGCTTGGAGACGCTTCTAAAGTCGTTCCGATTGATAAATTCAGCGTGGTCATTTCTATCGTATTGGCATTCGTCCTCTTAAAAGAGGCAGTCACTGCGAAGACGATTGTTGGTGCGGTACTGATTACTGCTGGAACCTTTGTATTGATTTTATAAAAAAGAAGCACAGGACGTGGTTCTTCCACGATCTGTGCTTCTTTCTTATTGTTGTGGTTTTTGTGTTGCTTCAGGTGTAGCGGTTGGAGCGTTTGTTGCTTTAGGTGCTGCTGTTTTTTCTGGAGCATCAGTTGCATTCATTTTTGTAATCAGCTCTTTTAAGGCTGCATCTTTATTTGCTGCATCCGTTAGGTTTTTATTTACCATTTCGATTAATTGTTTTACATCTTCACGCTGGATTGCTTCTGCCCTTGCTTCTTCTACATGGCTATCGAGCTCATCTAGTAAGATTACTAATGTGCTATCGTTTGTTTCAGAAACATACATCTGCATAAGGCCTGGTGCAGGTGTGTTTACATTCACAAACTTTAATTCATAATATACATATACTAAATACGTTCCCGCATCTGGGCCTGGTAACGTATAACAATCAATGTTTTGAATCTTTTCTACATATTCATATTGTTTTTGTACTTGTTCTTTTGTTAACTCTTCTCCGTTACTTACTAGCTTTTGAAGTTGTTCCATATTCCCTTCTTTGCATGCAGTAAGGTAGTCTGTAACTAATGTATTGATTTTTTCATTCGCATTCTTTTGAAGTTCTGCTGTCTTATGTGTTTCTTTGACTTCTGGTGTTGGTTGGTCTGCTGTTTCTGTACTCTGTGGAGCCTCATTGTTTATAGACTTGTTAGAGCCTCCATTTCCCAATGCAAATACTGCAACAAGGATGATGACTGCTACGACTGCCAAACCGGAAGCAATGATTTTCTTATTTTTCAAATCCATTTTCATGATTCTACTCTCCTAGCGTTGTATTTCTTCCCCGATCATTTGGGTATGTATTCGCCACATCCCCCAAACTCTTGATTAACCTGTAACATTCTAGCAAAATTCCTATTAAAATGCAAGATTCCCTTCCATAAAAATCAGGACTTTACATTTCATGGATAATCTCATATAATAGGTTTAGTCGGCATCTATAGCTCAGTGGATAGAGCGGTGGCCTCCGGAGCCGCGTCTTGCATGGGTTCGACTCCCATTAGATGCATACATATTGCCAGAAACCTCTTTGGTTTCTGGTTTTTTTATTGCATAGAAAATTGCGTTGCAATCTCCTATGCAATAAGAAGGAACACGCTTTTTCGTGTATTTCTTTATCTTACTTCCTATTTCATGTAGTTTCTCTATGGAAATTGCAATTTGAGACGTATTTTTTCTTTTTCATAATTTTATCATTTCCATTTTTCTCCTGCACTGATATACTAATATCAATAAGACATGGTTACATAACACAAAAACACTCTCTCATCTCATTTCATGTATCGCTCTGATACATCCACTCATCTTTTCTTAACAATTTCTTTTCCCAGTTGGGGCACATCAAAAAAAACCGATGAACGACCTTTTT